>CAXTJW010000037.1:11423-18123 GCA_964244305.1 uncultured Acetobacteraceae bacterium | reverse complement strand
GGCGATGCTCCAAGCCCTGCGCGAGCGCGCGGGGGTGGAGACGCTCTGCGCCGAGGATATCGGCCTGCGGGGCGACGCGGTGGAGGCGGAGTGCTTCGCGTTCCTCGCCATGCGCGCGCTGCGCGGCCTGCCGATCTCCTTCCCTGGCACAACCGGCGTTGAGACGCCTCTGACCGGGGGCAAAATCATCAGGAGGGCCGCTTTGTAGACCGATCGACCGCCCATGCCATCCGGCCCCGCGTGATCTTTCGCGAGGTGACAAACAGCTTCCGAGCCGAATGGGCCCCGCGCAGCTATGCCGGCTGCCGTCCCGTCGTCGGCACTGCAAAGCTCGACCGCATCGCCGCTCGAACAAGATGCATAATCATAAGGAAAATGAAAGTCTTCTAATACAATACATATAAATCCCTCAGTTTCTATTCCAAATATAGACGATATTTTAGATTGCCTTAAGGCAGTTCCGGGAACACTGCGCCCAAATAAATGGACTATATTTGGAAGAGCAAATCTTGAACATTTAGCGTATTCTCAATTTACAATTATAATTCATGAATATACAAATGCTAAAAATTATATATTCTATATATGAATATAAATCGTATAATATACGGCATATTTAAATACTCGTTTGACTTACGAATTTTTTTAGCTTCAAAATTTTCTAAGACGTAGTACGATTGCAGAAATAAATTTTGAAATATGGCCCAACCGGGCTTTTTACTTCCATAAATTCGTAAAATTTTGCCGCTCGTCGGTAATTGAGGAGATGTTCTATGCGTAAGCTCCTGCTGGCCACTGTAGCCGCACTGGGCGCGTCGATGGGGGCGACCACGATGGCGGACGCTCAGACCGCCTCGCCGGACCCAGGCACCGTGACGGTCCGCCTGAACGGCCGTTTTCGGTTTTACGCCTCGGTGATTTCGCAAAGCGATGCGAACAACAACGTTTCCGGCTCCCCTACGGGCAACGTCAACGTAGCGACAGGCCAGGGCACGCTCACCGGCACCAACAAGCAGGCCAGCTATTCACTCGTCGGCTTCGCGCGGCTGTATCCGGGCTTTGACGGCGTCGCTGCGAACGGCCTGAAGTATGGCGCTAATCTTGAAATACGGTCGGACAACGCCTCCGGCGCCGGTGGTGGTCAGTTCGGCGGCATCTCGCAGTCGAACCGCTCGCGTGGCTTGCTGTATATCCGGCGTGAGTGGGGCTATCTCGGCACCGACAAGCTCGGCACGTTGCGCTTCGGCTCGACCGACCAGCCGAGCAGCCTGTATATAACCGGCAACTTCGAAAATTTCGACGCCGGCGGCCTCAACGGCGAGGCTCCCGGTATCCTGTCGCAGAACCTGGTCGTGACATGGCCGTTCGCCGACATCGGCAACTACTACACGACGACCAAGGCGATTTACTTGTCGCCACAGCTCTACGGACTCGACTTCGGCGTGTCCTACGAGCCGGGCACCGGCAGCGCCAACATTAATAGCAGCTGCGGCTCCGGCAGCGCCATCGGCGCGAACTTCGTGAACGCAGCGGGCACCTTCGCCCCAGCGACGGGCGCGAACGGCCAAGGCGTCGCCGGGCCCGGCTGCGACCAGCTGTCGTCGTCGCCGTCCAACGCAGAGAGCGGCCGCCGCAAGAACACCGTCGACGCGCTCCTGCGCTACCGCGGCACGTTCGGCGGCTTCGGCATCGCGGCGACCGGCGGCTACATCGGCGGCGGGCATGTCCTGGATAACTCCGGTCAGCCGTTTACCAATAATGCGCTGGCAAATGGCGGCGTGCGGCCGAACTACGACGGACTGAACATCGGCGACTTCGGCGTGGCGCTGACCTATGGCGGCTTCAGCGTCGGCGGCAAGTATATGTATGGCCGCTACAACGGCCAGTGGTCGCTCGATCCCAAGGGCCTGCGCCCTGGCGAGGCTTGGCTGATCGGCACGTCATACACGGCCGGTCCGCTCGTCGTCGGCGCGCAATACCTGAACTACACGAGCGCGGGCGACGTCGGCAACGCGTTTGCCGGCCGCAACCGGCTGGAGACGGGCTTCGCCGCTGGCGCCACCTACTCGCTGGCGCCGGGCCTGTCGCTATTCGCATCTTACGTCTACAACGAGCGCAGGCAGTCCGGTTACGACTTCATCACCGGTCAGGGCGTATCGGCCGCGGCACCGAATGGCGTACGCTTCAACAACAAGGTCACCTCGCAGATCCTCTCGATCGGCACTGGCTTTAGCTGGTAATCTGACTAACCCTGACGGCCAGGCAAGGTAGTGGCGGAAGGGACGACGGTTGTCGAACCACACAATCAGGCTTCCGTTGCTGGCCGATCATGTCCAGGGCGGGGACGCACTCGGCAGGTCTGCCGCGCTCATCGTCGGCGGCAGCCTCGTGCTGGCCATGTCGGCCAAGATACAGGTGCCGTTCTGGCCGGAGCCTATGACGCCGGGCTACATGGCCGGCCCGACCGTGAGATACTTGCTCGGCTTCCTGCTGGGAGCGGCCTGCATCGGCTGGCTGGCCGAACGCGGCCGGGACCGAATTCTCGTCGGCGCGTTCGCCGCGATGGCGTTGGGGCACGTCATCCTGTTCGTGCCGGGCGTTCTCTGGCTGGCTTTCCTGTTAGGCTGGACCAAGGCAGTCGCGGTCGGGGTCGTGCCCTTCGTTCCCGCTATGATCTGCAAGACCGCGCTCGGCCCAGCTATGATGTCGGCATTCTGATGTTTCGTTGGGAAGCAGCAGAAACGGCGTTGACCCACGAGCCGGGGCGTCCCCGACTTGGCTCTTTTTTTCACCGGGCTCTGGCATATCAGCCGGCACGTCACCGATCGGCGGTCGGGTGCAACCGGCAGGCTCGTGGGGGCCGCGTTGGCACGCGATGCCGCTCTTGCCCGCGACCTTGACCGCATCAGCAGCCCACGATTTTGGATGCGCTCATCGGCTGGGTGGGGCGGTGTCGGTCCCCGCCGCCACGCGCACCGCAGCCTGTGCCGCGTGCCCGCCTGCGTCGAGCACGGTGACGCGGTAGAAACCCGGCCCCGGTGGTATCCAGCGGGCCTCGCGCAGCGCTGGGGTCGAGGCCAGGACCGCGCCATCCACAAGGAACACCAGCGGCCGCGCGCCGCCGGACGCCCGCAGCAGGACCGGCCCATCCTCTTTGACGACGGCCGCGGGGGGCGGGAACAGGAGGCTGAGCGCGTCCTCCGGCGCCTGCGCGGGCATCTCGGCCGGCGCGCTCGCGTGCGGCAAAGGCATCGCGGGGCGTGGCGCGGGCGGCAGCAGGGCGAAGGCGCGCGCAAGAGCCGGAAGGGCGTCGTCCGCCGCCACCCCGTCCGGGCGCGCCGTCCCGTCCGGCCGTCCGATCCAGACGCCGACCAGATGGTCCCGGTCGAAGCCGAACGCCCAGCTATCGCGGTTGCCGGCGCTCGTCCCGGTTTTCCAAGCGATCCCGCCGGGGCCCGCGCCGCCCGGAAAGGGCCGGGTCAGGATCGCGGCCACGGTTCCCGCGGCGGCGGGCGAGAGCAGGGCGTTGCCGGGCGGGGCAGGCTCTGTGGCGAGCAGCCGCAGGGGAGCGAGCCGCCCGTCCGTGCCAAGCGCCATATAGAGCGCCATCAAGCGCCGCAGCGTCAGCCCCGCGCCGCCAAGCACCACGGGCAGCGAGGCCTCGGCGTCCCGCGGCAGCCTCAGCCCGGCCCCGTGCAGCACCGCGGCGAAGCGCTGCGCCCCGTAGCGCGCGAGCAGCGTCACCGCCGGCATGTTCAGGGACCGGCGCAGGGCATCCGCTGCCGCGACCTGCCCGGAGAAGCCGTGGCCAAGGTTCTCGGGCGCGTAGTCGCCAAATCGGCGCGGCCCGTCCGGAAGGAAGGTTCCAGGCGCTGCGATCCCATCCTCGAAGGCGAGCGCATACAGGAAAGGCTTGAGCGCCGACCCCGGCGAGCGCACCGCACGCGTGAGGTCGAGCCAGCCGGCCCGGTCCGCGCCGTCCGGGTCGCCCGCGGTGGCGGCGAGCACGGTCCGGGAGCGCAGGTCCGCGATCATCATGGCGAGGGAAACGCGGGGCGGCAGGCGCTGCAGCTCGTCGCGTGCCCGCGCTTCGAGCGCGAGCTGCAGGGAGCGGTCGAGCGTCGTGCCGAGGTCGCCCGCCCGGTTCGCAAACAGGGTCCTGGCCGTATCCGGCATGGGGCGCCGCCGCGTCGGCACCGGCTCCGCCATCGCCTCCGCCGCCGTGAGCAGCCCCGTGCGTGCGGCGTCGGCGAGGATGCGGTCGCGCAGCGCCTGGGCGCGTTCGGGATGACGGTCGGGCCGCAACGCTTCCGGCCGGCGAGGCAGGGCCACCAGTAGGGCGGCCTCCGCCGGGTCGAGCGTCGCGGCGGGCTTGCCGAAATAGGCGCGCGACGCCGCCTCGATCCCCACGAGGTTGCCGCCGAACGGGGCGAGCGACAGCCACATGCCGAGCACGGCCGGCTTGTCGTAACGCCAGCTGAGCTGCAGCGCCCGCAGGCTCTCCATGACTTTCGTACTGAGGGTGCGAGGCCGGGGTTCGAGCAGGCGGGCAACCTGCATCGTGAGCGTCGAGCCGCCCGAGACCGCGTGTCCGGCCCGCATGTCCTGCATCGCAGCGCGGGCGGTGGCGAGCGGGTCGACGCCGGGGTGCTCCCAGAAGCGCCGATCCTCCACGGCGACCAGCAGGCGCAGCAGGAACGGCGGAACGTCCCCGGTCCGCACGCGGAGCCGCCACACGCCGCCGGGCGCCGGACGCAGCGCCAGCACCGTGCCCGAAGCATCCCGGATGGCGCTGCCAGGCCCTTCTAACCGGGCGAGATCGGGCGGGCAGGCACGGTCGAGCGCCGCCAAGAGCGAGGCGGCCAGCAGCCCGCACGCCGCCAAGGCCAAAAGGGCGCGGGTCATGGCGTGGGCAGCACGCTGACCCGCACGGCGTTCTGCCGCGCATAGACGGCTGGGCGATACATGTCCGCAAGCTCGGAGCCGGGATACTCGTACTCGCCCGGCGTGACCGCCCGCAGCAGCACGGCGAGGCGGAAACCGGTCGTCGCGGCGGTCAGGTCAAAGGCCGCGGCAAAGCGGTCGTCCGCTGCGGCCTCCGTGTTCACCGCGGTCAGCTCACCAAGCCAGTCCATGCCCGGGATCTTGCCCTCGGGCAACCGCCCCGCAATCTCCCATCCCGCCGGCAGTCCGGCGCGCAGCATTGCTTGATGTCTCTGCCCGTCCTCTGCCGAACCCTCCAGAAGCAGGACAAACACCGTGTTCTGCGGAAGCTTGTCGGGGTTCACCGCCCCGCCCCGCTGGTCGAAGAAACGCCGCCTGACCTGCATCAGGTTGCGCGAGGCGGGCGGCGCCACGCTGGGCACGCCGGACACGGACACGCTTTCCCACAGCGGCGCCGCACCCGTATTCCGCACCCGCGCCGCCCCTTTGAGCGGCAGGGTCACGAGCGGCGTGCGGGGCACGTCCCGCCCGTCCACGCGCGCCGAGACCGGCGGCGTGCCCGCGCCGAGCACCGCCGCGGCGGCAGCGGCCCAGGCCTGTTCTTGGGTATTGAGCGCCTGGGGTTCGAGGTCGGTGCCGGGCAGCGCCGCCACGAGCGCGGAAGCGGCGACGGCGTTCGTGCCGCTTTCTTTCACCAGCACCGCCGTCGCGAGCTGATCGCGCAGCGCCGAGCCGTAATCCCCGAACCAAACCTTGCGGCCAGGTGCTGCGAAACTCGCCCGGAGCAGCACCGCCGCGGCGTCCGGCTGGGCGATGCGCGCAAGGGAGGCCGCGAGCTGGGCACGGGCGAGCGGTGTCGGCAATTCGTCTTCCGACGCCGCCATGACCCGGATCGCCCCGGCCGGCGCCCGCCCGGCGCGCGCCAGCACATACACCGCATAGGCTTGGGCAGCCCGCCCCTCTGCGTCCGCTGGCGGGCTCGTTACCTCGTCCGCGAGCCAGGCCAGCGCCCGGTCGAGCGGCAACTGCGGCACCGCAGCGCCTGCCTGCTTCGCGCGCAGGAGGAAGTCGGCCGTGTAGGCGGTGAGCCACGCCTGCGCCTCGCCCTCCGACGACCAAAGGCCGAACGCGCCGTCGAAGCGCTGATGGTCGAGCACCCGCTCCACCGCCGCCTCCAGCCGCCCGGTACGGTCCGCCCCCGCCACAGCCCCGTCCGGCAGCATCGCGAGCGGCAGGCCGCGGCTCGTGACCTGCTCCAAGCAACTGAACGGGTAGTCGGCAAGCGCCTGCACCAGGCCCGCGACGCCGTAGCGTACCGCGCCGCCGAGGGAGAGCGACGCCGTCCATGTGCCCGGCACAAACGCGCCCGCCGCGTCGGGTGCGACGCTGGCCTCCGCGCCGGGCGCGACCTCGGCGCCGGCGACGGCGACAACCCGTCCGCGCGCCGGGTGGACGGGAAGGCTGATTTCGTGGCGGGCGAAGAAGCCGCCGGGACCGGTCACGTCGAGCACGATCCGCCCTTCGCCTGCGTCGCCCGCGCGCAGGGTGGTGGCCTCGACGGCTTTTTCCCCGCTGCCGAGCGTCGCCTGCATTGCGTCGACGCCGGCGAGTGCGACCGCACCCGATGCGGTGATCCGCACCTCGACCGGCCCCGGCGGCAGCTCCAGGTTCTGCAGGAGCACGCCAAGCCGCGCCGTGTCACCGGGCGCCAGGAAGCGTGGCAGGAGCGCCTCGGCGACCAGGGGATCGCGCACGA
>CAXTJW010000037.1:0-11323 GCA_964244305.1 uncultured Acetobacteraceae bacterium | reverse complement strand
AGGTCGAGCGGCACCTGCGCCATGCCGTCCGGCCCGGCCTGGACGGGCGGCGCAAAGAGCGCGACCACGCGCTGTGGCGGCGGTGGCGGTGGCTCCCCCTCGCTGTCGCCCCCGCCTCCCTCGTGCAGCTCGGTCAACGTGCCGTCCGCCGAGCGCAGCAGCCGTCCCCATTCGTCCCGGATGTCCATGCCGAGGGCGCGCTTGCCCAGGAAATGCTTGACGGGGTCGGGCGTCGCGAAGCCGGTCAGGCGCAGCACGCCCTCGTCCACGGCGGCGAGGGTGAGCCATGCGCCCGGGGCCGTCCGCACCGCCACCGTTGCTTTGCCCCGCGGGCGCAGCACGGGCGGCGCTTCGATGGCGACCGGCAGGGTGCGCGCCGCCGGGTCCACCTGCATCCAGGTCACGCCGATCGCGCGGTCGGAGGTGACGCCGCCGTTCGCCGGGCGATAGGCGTGCACGGCGACGTAGGCCCCCGCCCCCCAGTCCGCGCCCACGGGCACGTCCACATCGAGGCCGCCGGAAGCGCGGTCCGGAAGTTCCAGGTCGCGGATTAGGTGGACCCGGTCGGTCAGCAACAGCAGCACCGCAGGCCCTGCGAACGGCGCCTCGATGTGGACCCGGGCCGTTTCGCCGGGGCTGTAGCGCGCGCGGTCGGCGCTGACGCCGACGCGGGCGGGAACCTCGGGATCGCCTCCGTTGGACCACCCGGCGGTGAACACGCGCGACGCGGCCGCAAGTCCACGCCCGGCCTGGACCACCTGCAGCTTGTAGCGGCCGAAGCCGAGGCGCCAGGATAGGTGCAGCGGCGCGCCGTCGGCCGGGATTGCCGCCGCGCCGCTGTCGACCGGCTCGTCGCGCCAGACCGTCTCGTAGCTCGCCGTGCCGCGGTGCACGACCAGCCGCCAGTCCGGCACCTGCCGCACCAGGGTCATGCCCGCGGCCATGGCGATGCGCGCGCCCTGCGGGTCCACGGCGATCACATCGAACGCGGCCTCCTCGCCCGGAGCGACGGCACCGCCCCCGGCGATGGCGCGGATGCCGATGAGGGGGCCTGCGGGGCGGATCGGCACGGTCGCGGACGCGGATACGGGGCGGCCGGCCGGGTCGTTGACGGTCGCCGTCACTCGCGCCCGGAGTGCGCCGGTCACATCGGGCAGGTGCGAAAGGTCGAGCGGCAGGGTCGTGTTGCCGCCTGCGTCCGTCTCGGCAAGGTCCGGGGTAGCCGGATCGCCCTGCACCGCCTCGCCTTCCAGGCCAAAGCCATAGCCGGCGAAATCGGCGAACGGCGCCGGGTCGGCCTCGATCCGCACGCGGCCGTCGCCGCTCAGTCCGGCGCCGGGCGCCCCGTAAAGGAACCGCACGGACACCGGAAGCTGCGCGACCTGCCCCGGCGGCAAGGGCGCAGCCGGGTTGGCCAGCTCCACCGCGAGCCGCGCGGGCACGAACGCGTCCACCTGGAACGCCGCGTGGCCAACCTCCGGCCCGTCCTTCGTCGCACGCAGCTCGATCGTCCACGTGCCCGCCTGTGCGCCACCCGAGAGGGCGATGGGCACGGACAGCGAGGCGCCCTCGCCGCGCGTTGGCACGAAGTCGGCGAAGACCTGGCCGCCCGGCCGTTTGACGACGACATGGATCGGCACGTCGGCCGGGCGTCCGGCGGCATCGCGCAGGAGCGCGGTCGCATGCACCGTCTCGCCGGGCCGGTAGATGCCGCGGTCGAGCCAGACAAAAGCGTCGAGCGGCCCTGGCTGCGCCCGTCCGGACACGCCGCGGTCGGAAAGGTCGAAGGCGGGCCGGGTCAGGTTGAGCACCGTGAGGTCGTCCCTGTCCGGCCCGGAAAGATGAAGCGCCGCGGGCGCCGCGCCGGCCGTGCCGTGCAGCAGGGCTGGGGCGAAGCGCGCCGTGCCGTCCGCCCCGGTCGTCTCCGTCGCGAGCACGTCGTTGTCGGCGGCGATCAGCGCGACCTGCACGCCGGGCTTCGGTTGGGCGTCCGCGTAGCTCCGGACCTGCACGCCCAACCCGTCCGCCCCCTGCCATGTCGTCGGCGCAAGGTCGGTGCGGAGCACCATCTGCACGGCCTGGGGCGCGTCGCCGCTGGCCGGCGTGCCGTCGCCGGGGGTGGCGAGGAGGATATAAAGGCCAGGCTGGTCGAGCGCGGCGCCTGGCAAGGGCAGCCGCGTGTGCAAAAGGGCATTGCGCGCGAAGGCGGGGATGTCCGCCTGGCCCTGCCAGGCCAGCTCGCCCGATTGGCGCAGCCCGTCGAGGTCGGTTTCGGCCACCTCGTCGCCCACCGGATGCGCGGCGAGGAAAGGTTGCGCCGCGCGCTCGGTGATACGCACCAAGGCCAGTTTCACCGCCGAAAGGTTCACGCTTGCGAGCGTCACCTCCGCTGGGGCGCCGCGCGGCTGCAGGAAGCGCGCGTTGTCGAACACGAGGCGCGGCCGGCGGTCGGGCATGGCGACGGCGAGCGTTTCCGGCGCCCTGAGGCTTATTCCGTCCGCGCCCGGCATCCCCGCGAGCAGGCCGACGCGCGTCGTGGCGCCCGGCGGCAGCCCGGCGATGCACAGCTCCCCGGACTCGAGCGTGACCGCGGCGTCCGGCCGCTTGGGATCGAGCCGCACCCAGTCGGCGGCGTGGAAATCCGCGGAGCCGCCCGGGCGCCCGACGAAGCGGATGCAGGCACGGGCGGGGAAGCTTTCGGGTTCCGTATGGACGCCGCGGACGAGGAGGCCGAGCTGCTGCTTGCGGAGTGCCAACTGGCGATGAAGATCCGCGTCGTCCGGGGCGCGGTCGGCGGCTGCCTCCAGCACCTCGATCTCCGGCACGGGCCGGCCAAGCGTGGCGAGCGCGTCGCGCATTACGAGCAGGGCCGGGACCTGTGCAGCGCCGGCCTCGGTCGTTGTGAAGGCTTGCCACGCGGCGGCGAGGGAGTGCGCCGGGTCGGGTCTGGATTGGTGAAGCAGGTCGCGGCCGAGGGAAAGCCAGGTGTCTGCCGGCGCATCGCCTCCGCCGGCCCGGTCGGACCAGGCGACTGCTGCGGCGGCCCAGTCGCGACGCGCCTCGGCGGCTTGGGCACGCGCCTCGGCGTCCGCCCGCTGCCGCGCCGTGGCACCTGCGGGAAAGCGCTGCCGCAGCGCGCGCGCGAAGGCGGTGGAGTCGGCCCGGAGACCTGGGATTTCCAGTTCGTCAGCCTGCGCCGACCGGCCCGGCAGCAGGCACGCCAGGGCCAGGAGCAAGACCAAGACCAGGCGCATTGTTCGTTCCCGGGGCATGCTCATCCAATCTTGAAACGAATAGGGACGTCCGCGCGATCCACGCTTTACTGGAATTGTTACACGATCGACGGCGCAAGGGCACCGCCAACTTGGTCGTTGGCCGGCTTTCGTAACGGGCCGTGCGAGGGTCGTCACAATTTCGAAGGTTTGGTTCAACTACTACAAGGTATCTGACTTACTCGCTCGGCAGCGTCACCGGCCTGGTCCGGCCGTGGCACGGCGGCGCCATAGCGCGAACGCAGACAGCTAAGCCTCAGCGCGGCGGACGGCGGCCTAGGCCGATCGGGAAGATGGCGGCCAGGCCAGCGAACAGGACCGGCCCGGTCCAGAGCGCGCCTGGCCACTGCCGGAGCAGCAGGCAACACGCGACGACCCAGGCGAGGATCATCGCGGCCTGGGCGCCTTCATCGACAAAGAGACTGGCCAGCTCCGAGAGGCAGCGGCGCAGCAGCTTCATCGCGCGGCCTCGATGAGCGAGCGGCGCAGCAACCCGGCGGTCAGCATCGAGACGAGATAGAAGGCGACGGTGAGGCCGAGGATGGCGGCATCTTCGCCGGGCCACCCCAGGCCCGCGCCCTCACCAACCCAGAACGTGCCCAGGCCGGCCAGCGCCGCGCCGACGAGCCGCTTGAGCGTGTTCTCGGGCACGCGCGTGATCGGGCGATGCAGCAAGACACCGAGGACGGCAACGAGAGCCAGTGCGGCAAGCGCGCCGGTGATGGCGGCGTGGAACAGCCCGGCGCCATCGCCGGCGCCCCGGCCGCCCACCGCGACCACGATGAACACGACCTCGAGGCCCTCGATCGCAGTCGCCTGGAAGGCGGCGGCGAAGCCCGCGCCGTCCCATCGCGTCGCAGCGCCGGCGCTTCGCCCGATCCGGGTGCTGTGGCGCAGGAAGGCGGCCTGCTCGTCGCGCAACGGCAGCAGGCCCGCGGCCCGCCGTGTCGCCTTGCGCAGCCAGCGCAGGCCAAACATCAGCAGCAGCAGGCCAATGATCAATTTGGCTGGGCCAAGCGGCAAGCTCGCCAACGCGGGGCCGAACACCAGCACCAGCACAACCAGGAGCAGCAGCGCCGCCCCCGCGCCTGCCAGCGCCGAGCGCCAGCCACGCCCCGCCCCGACCGCGAGCACGACGGTCAGGGCTTCGATGAACTCGACCAGGGCGGCAGCGCCGGCGGTGAAGAATGCGGAAAGGGCCTGGGACGTCATCCTCAACCTGTCGACACGATCGATCCCAACAAACACGGCCCCGGCCCGACTGCCAGCCCCGTCACCAAACAATCACACCCTCACCGACGGTAATCTTTATGAGCAGCATAGTCGCTACTGGAGGACTTGGTGTCAAATCGAGACAAGTATCGGACGTCGATCGGCGTCCGCGTCATGCTGCACGCGCTGGGCATCGCAGCAGTCCTCGACGCCCCCGCACAGGCGCAGGACCTGGTGCCGGTCGAGGGCGTGACCGTCAGGTCCGACCGGGCCAACGACGCGGTGCTGCAGGCTCCGACGCTCGCGCCGCTCGATGCGACGCAACCGACCTCGGTCATTTCCGGCCGGTTCATCCAGAACAACATCCCGCCGCAGTCCGATTACGGCCAGGTGGTCGGGCTGACCCCGAGCGGCGTCGCCGTCGAGCAGAACGGGCCGGGCGGCGCGTTCGCCGGTCAGGTCACGGTCCGCGGCTTTCAGGACGGGCAATACAACGTCACGCTCGACGGCATTCCGTTTGGCGACCCCAACAACTACACCCACCACACGTCGTCCTATTTCATGAACCGCGACCTGGGCTCGATCGTCGTCGATCGCGGGCCGGGCACGGCGTCGACGATCGGCAATGCCACGTTCGGCGGCACGATCGAACTGAATACCAAGCTGCCGTCCGTGCGCACCACGCTGACGCCCTATGCAGCCTATGGCAGTTTCAACACGGCACTCTATGGCGGGCAGATCGACAGCGGCGTGCTGCCCGGCGGCGGCAGCTTCGTGTTCGATGCCGAACGGACGACGACGGACGGCGCCCTCAGCCTCGCGGCGGCGCGGCGCGACAACTTGTTCTTCAAGGCGGTGCAGCCGATCGGCGACCGGACCACGGTCACGCTGGTCGGGTTGTACAACACCACCGATCAGTATTTCGCCCGCGGCGCCTCCCGCGCGCAGATCGCGCAGTTCGGGCCGAGCTACGCTTTTTCCGACGACCCGACGAAGCAGAACTACTATGGCTACAACCGCAACAAGAGCCAGTCGGACTTCAGCTATCTCGGCATCAACTCGCAATTGACCGACAATTGGTCGATCGACAATAAAGTCTACACCTACGGTTATTTCCTCAAGGGCATACGCGGCCTCGACGTGTCGAACGTCACCAATCCCGGCACAGTCTATTCCCGCAACGACGTCGAAGGCACGGAGCAGGCAAACCTGTATCGCGCGTTCGGCGACACATTCCAGGTCAAGCGGCTGCTGCCGTTCGGCGACGTCAAGGTGGGGACCTGGATCGAGAACCAATCGCACGGCTATAGCCAGCAGAACGTCGACCTCACCCGCGGCTCGATCCCCACGCCGAACTCGCTGGCATCGTATTCTTATCTCGACCACGAGGACCTGTTCACGCTGCAGCCCTACATCGAGTTCGACATCAAACCGGCGCTCATCCCGGGCCTGACGATCACGCCGGGTATCAAATACAGCTACTTCCAGCGCTCGCTCAACGCCACCGTGAACGTCGGGACCGGCGCGCCGCTGAAGGACCGCAAGGCATACAGTGCGCCGCTGCCAGCCGTAACGGCGCGCTATGAACTCAACTCCAACTGGTCGGCCTATGCCCAATATGCCAAGGGCTTCCAGCTCCCGAACCTGAACTATATCCAAAACGCCGACCCGTCGAAGACGAAGGTCGATCCGCAGCAGACCGACAACTACCAGCTCGGCACCAGCTATCAATCACCGGCGATCGCAATTTCCGGCGACGTCTATTACATCGATTTCTCGAACATGGTCGCCAGCCGCAACATCGGCGTGAACACGATCTACTTCAATCAAGGCGCAGTCGACTATTACGGCGTCGAAGGCGAGACGACCGTGTCGGTGAGCCATGGTGTCCACCTCTATGCCAACGGCAGCCTCAACGTCGCCAAGAACAGGTCCACGGGCCAGCCGATCGCCAATGCGCCCGAGGCGACCTGGGCGCTCGGCGCGCTCTACAACAGCGCGAATTTCGACGCGTCGCTGATCAACAAATGGGTCGGCATCCGTTACGGCGATGTCGGCCTGCGGCAAGGGCTGCAGCCGTTCAACCAGCTCGACGCATCGGTGGCCTATACGCTGCATCGTGGCAAGCTGCCGCCGGTCAAGCTGCGGCTGCAGGTCAACAACATCATCGACAGCCGCAAGATCATCGAGTTCGACCTCTACGCCGGTTCGGCCCAGACGCCGATCTACTACACGCAGCCCGGCCGCAGCGCGTTCTTCTCGGTCGAGGTGCCGATCTGAGGAGCGCCACGCCGCTGCGCCTCGGCGCGGCCGTGCTTGCATTCGCCGCGGTCGCCGCGGTGGCGGCACTCTGGCCGCCGCAGCCGGGCGAGGACCTCGTGATCTACTCGGCCATGGGGCCGGGCGGGCCGTTGATCGCGGCGTTCGAGGCCGAGACCGGCGTGCGCGTAACCTATATCAACATGGCCGGCGGGCCGATGCAGGCCCGCATCTACGCCGAGGGACGGCATCCGCGCTGGACGCTCACCTGGTTTATCGGCGACGCGGCGATGGCGGCGCTCGATGGCGCCGGGCTGCTGGCACGGCCGGCAGTTCCCGGCAGCGAGCCTGCCTGGACGCCGCAGGCGCGGGCGCTGCTGCCGGCGGACCGGGCGTATTTGCCGACCGGGCTGACGCTCGCGGGCGTGTTCGTCGCGCGGCGGAGCCCGGCGCCGGCGACTTGGCCGGACCTCAAGACCGTCGCGAATGGAGTCGGCCTGGTAAGCCCGGTGATGTCCGGCACAGCCTATCCGGTGCTTGCCTCCATGATGCAGGCGGTGGGCGGCAGCGAGCCCGGCCGCATCCTGCTGCGGGAGCTGGGCGCGAACGGGCTCATAGTTGCGGCGACCAACCCACTGCTGATCGGCCAGCTCCGGCGCGGCGAGGTCGGCGTCGCGGTGCTGCCGAGCCAGGCGGCCTACGCCCTCGCGGCGCGCGAGCCGGACTTCGAAGTGACGGTGCCGCGCCCTGCGGCGATTGCCCCGGCGGTCATCGGCATCAGCGCCGGCGCGAGCCCGGCATTGCAGGAAAAGGCGCAGCGCTTCATCCGCTTCCTGCTGACCCCGGCAGGGCAGGCGCTCATCCGCCGGTCCACCGCGGAAGGGTTCGGCTGGCCGCCGATCGAGGACGTGGCCGCGCCGCCGGGCCTGCCGGCGTTGGCCGGGCTCGATCTCGTGCATCCGGACCCGATCGCCTGGGGCGCGCGGCAGGGCGAGGAGGTCGGCTGGTTCCGGCGGGAGATCGCGCCCTGAACTTGCTTGCCCTGGCCATGCGCCTGCTCGGACTGCTGCCGCTCGCGTTCGGACTGCTGGTGACCTACCCGCTGCTGCGCTTCATGCTGTTGCCGCTGTTCCCCGCGCTGGGTCCGGCGGCGCCGCTGGGCGAGGGGCCCGGCCTCGGCATCGCGATCGGCAACTCGCTGCTGCTGGCGGCGCTATCGGCGGCCTGCGCGCTGCCGCCGGCGGTTTTTCTCGCAACCCTGCTCGAACGGCGGCGATGGAGCGGCGGGCGGTTGCTCGCCGGGACCTTGCTGTTGCTGTTCCTGTTGCCGGGCTACCTCGCCGCGGCGGGGTGGCAGATCGTGCTCGGGACGCCGGCCCTCGCCGCACTGCCTTGGCTGCGCGAAGGGCTGCTCGGCTGGCCGGGCCTGGTGGGGCTGACTGCGTTGAAGGGTCTCCCGGTGGCGACCTTCGTGGCGCGCGCCGGTTGGGCAATGGCGCCGCCACGCCTCGACGACGCGACCCGGCTGCACGTGCGGGACCGCTGGCGGCGCTTGCGGCTGTCGCTGCGTCCGGTCGCCCCGGCCGCGGCGAGCGCGTTCCTGATCGTGTTCGTCGAGGCGATGCACGAATACGGTCTAGCCGCCACGCTTGGAACCCGGCTGCATCTGCCGCTGCTGGTCACGGAGGTCTATGCCAGCCTATCGACGTGGCCGATCTCCTGGAGCCGGGCGGCGCTGGCCGGCGACCTGCTGATGCTCATCGCGCTCGCGCCGCTCGCAGCCCGGCTGTGGTTGGGCCGCCGCGCGACGCCGGTACTGGACCGCGGGCTGACGCTGCCGCCGCGCCCAGCTGCACCGCTGGAGAGCGCGTTCGGTTACGCCGTGCTCGCCTGCGTGTTCGCGGCCGGCTGCACAGTGCCGCTCGCGGCGCTGACCGCCGACGCATTGCTGCCGACCAATGAGATTTTGCCGGAAGGCGCCTGGGCCGCGATCGGGACGGCACTGCTCTATAGCTTCGTGGGCGCGCTCGGCGCGGTTTGCCTGGCCGCGGCGCTGATCGCGTCGCAAACCGGGGCTGTGCTGCGGCGGATGCTGGACTGGCTGCCGCTCGGCAACCTCGCCGTGCCCGGCATCGTGATCGGGGCGGCGGACGTGATCGCGTTCAACGGGCCGCCGCTGCCGCTGCTCGGCACCCCGCTCGCGCTGCTGGCGGCGCAGGTCGCGACGCACTTCCCGCTGCTAACGCTGTTCCTGCATGCGCCGATGCGATCGCAGCAGGCGCGCGCGGGGGAGGCGGCGCGGGTGCATGGGATCGGGCTGCTCGACCGGATCGAGCGCATCCATTTGCCGCCGCTGCTCCGCCCGTTGGCCTGGGCGTGGTCGCTGGCGTTCAGCCGGCTGTTCTTCGAGCTGCCGCTGGCGCAGATGCTGGCGCCGGCCGGGCGCGAGCCGGTTGCGATCACGCTGGTGCAGCTGCAGCAGGCGCTCCGTTTCGGCGCCGAGGCGCGGCTGGCGTTGGCGGCGATCCTGGTGTGCAGCCTTGTGACCGGCGCCGTGCTGCTGCTGGCGGAGCGGGCGCGATGACGGTGCTGCAGGTGGAGCGGCTGATGCGCGGCTTCGACGGCCGGCCGGTGCTGCGCGGGGTCGGCCTGTCGGTGGCGGCGGGCGAAATCGCGGTGCTGGTGGGTGCGTCGGGGTCGGGCAAGACGACGCTGCTGCGGATTATCGCCGGACTCGAGCGCGCGGATGGTGGGTGCGTGCGGCTGCGCGGGCAGGTGGTCGAGGCGCCGCCGAAGCACCGGCCGGTGCCGCCCGAGCGGCGCGGCCTCGGCATGGTGTTCCAGGAGCACGCGCTGTGGCCGCATCTGACGGCGCAGGAGAACGTGGCGCTGGTGATGGCGAAGCGCGGGGCGATGGCAAAACGCGGCACGGCGGCGGCGCGGGCGGCGATCGAGCTGCTGGAGGCGATGGAGCTGGGCGCATTCGCCGATCGGCGGCCGGCGACGCTGTCGGGCGGCCAGCAGCAGCGTGTGGCGCTGGCACGGGCGCTGGCGACGGGTTCCGACCTGGTCCTGCTCGACGAGCCGCTCTCGAGCCTGGACGAAACCGTGCGGGACCGGTTGCGCCCGCTGATCCGGGATCGGCTGCGTGGCGCGGGGCGGGCGGCGCTCATGGTGAGCCATGACCGGGTCGATGCGTGGCGGGTGGCGGACCGGCTGCTCGTGCTGGAGGATGGCATGCTGGCGCAGTCCGGCCCGCCGCAGGCGCTGTATGCGGCGCCGGCGTCGCTCACCGTCGCGCGTTACATGGGGGCGGAGGGGTCGCTGCGGGTATGGGGCACTGGGCCGGGGCGGGTTCGGACGTGCGACGGGCACGAGCTGGCGGCGTGCTCGGCATTGGCGCCGGGCGCGGCCGGCACCGCGGTGGCGCATCCGGACGGGGTTCGCCTGGGGATGCCCGGCGGCATGGACGCAATGCTGCAGGATGCGATGTTCGAGGCCGGACAGTGGCGGACACGCTGGCGGGTCGGCGATGGCGGCGAGCTGCTGGGGCTGCACGATGCGCCGCCGCCGCCGCACTCCACCCTCGCGATCGACCCGGCCAAGCTGTTCGCCTTCCCGGCCTGACCGCCTACTCCGCTTCGACGCCGATCGGGACGCTGATGGTGATCGGGGCGGTCGGCATGTGGGCGCCGAACGCAGCGAAGCCGCCACGCTGGACGGCGGCGAGCGCGGTCTGGTCGATCGCGCGGTTGCCGCTGCTGCGGGCGAGCCGGACGGACAGGACACGTCCGTCGGCGGCGATCGACGCCTCGATCACGGCCGTGCCGCTGATGCCGAGACGCTGAATTGCGCGGTCGTCGAGCATGTTGCGTTCGATCTGGCGATGCAGCGCCGCGCGGTATGGGCCGAGGCCGGAACTGGTGTCCGCCGGCGCTGCTTGCGGGGTCGCGCTCGACGCGGCGCGGACGGGCGCGGGCTGAAACTCGGCTGCGGGAGGGGCCGGCTCAGTCGTGGACGTGAGCGGGCGCTCGACTGGCTTGGCCAGTCGCGGCCGGGCGGCGGACCGTGGCCGGACCGGGCGCGAGGGGGCCGGTGGTGCCGCGCGCGGAGCGGGCAGGACGATCTGGCTCGGCGCCGCGAGCGGGGGCGTTGGCTCCGGCACCGCCTCCGGGGCGAAATCGGGCGCCGGATCGGGGACGGGCGCGGGCGCGATATCCATCGGGACAGGTATGGACGGAGTGGTTTCCTCGGTGTTCGTTGGCGGCATGGCGGTCGTGGACTCAGGCGGCCCGGCCTCCGCCGGCGTCGCTGGCGGCATGGCGCTGGCGGACGGCTCGATCAGTCGCACGGCCACTGGCGGCGACGGCGGCGGCACGTCGAAACGAGCGGCCAGCACCGCAAGCCCGGCCGCGAGCAGGGCGACCGCCGCGCTCGCCATCAATGCCGCACGGCCGAGACCCAGCTCATCGGGGCTCCAGCCCGGCATCGCGTGGGACGGTGGGTCCTCGGCTTGAGTTGCGACAGTCAACTGCATGGCATGCCTATGCTAATGCGGCAGCGCGATCGGGTCGAACGGC
>CAXTJW010000036.1:0-18195 GCA_964244305.1 uncultured Acetobacteraceae bacterium | reverse complement strand
TGACGATCATGAGCCGGGCAGCAACGAGCCGCCGGTGGGTCCGGACTATGCGGCCGAGGCTGCGCCGACGTATTTCAACTGGCGCAAGATTTCGATCTATGGTGGTTCAAACGAGATCCAACGGAACATCGTCGCCAAAGCCATACTGGGGTTTTGAGGACACGGTGGGTGGAGGTTTCGTACACTTAAGGAAACCAATGCCGGTATTGTGAGTTGGTTGCGGTTACGTGCAATCAAGGAGGTTTCAATGCTAAACGGTCTTATTTCATCCCGTGCCTTGTTGCTGGCGCTCGCGCTGTCTGCCGTGGCGCCCATGCTGAGTGCCTGCAACACCACCGCCGGCGCCGGCCAGGACCTCAGCTCGGCCGGTAAAGCCGTGACGAACAGCGCTGATAAGGTAAAGAGCGGGCTGTAGCCTCCGCAGCGTTTGGGGTTAGCGGCATGACGGGTTTCGTCTACGCTGACCCCAACGCGAACCGGAGGGGACGGCATGGACTTTGATCTGAGCGACGACCAGCGACTGCTTAAAAATAGCGTGGACCGCATGATCGCCGACCGTTATGGCTTCGAGGCGCGCAAAGGGTACCGCGCCGGTTCCGACGGCTGGAGCCGAGAGATCTGGACCCAGTTCGCCGAACTCGGACTGCTGGGATTGCCGTTCACCGAGGCGCAGGGCGGGTTTGGCGGAAGTCCTGTCGATACCGCATTGGTCATGGAGGCGTGCGGCCGCGCTTTGGTGGTCGAGCCTTATTTCTCAACCATCGTCGCTTGCGGCACGCTGTTGCGGCATGCCGCGTCCGAGGCGCAATTAGAGGCATTGGTCCCCGAAATCATCGCCGGGGAGCGCGTCCTGGCCTACGCGCAAATCGAGCGGCAGTCCCGCCACAGCCTCAATGACATTATGACCCGGGCGGAGCGCGACGGCGATGGTTGGCGCATCACGGGGGACAAAAGCCTGGTGCTGCACGGTGACAGCGCCGACACCCTCTTGGTAACGGCGCGTACTGCCGGCGAGCATCGGGAGCGCCAAGGGATTGGCCTATTCCTGGTGCAGGCCGACGCGTCCGGCGTAACCCGGCGCGGCTATCCGACCCAGGACGGCATGCGGGCCGCAGAGATCACTTTCGCCAACGCCTCCGCCGAGGCCCTTGGCGACCCGGCCGCTGCGCTGCCTGTGCTGGAACGCGCCAACGACGAGATGTTGGCGGCTTTATGCGCCGAGGCCATCGGCGTCATGGATGCCATGCACGCCATGACCGTCGACTACATGAAGACGCGAAAGCAGTTCGGCCGCGCCATCGGCGACAACCAGGCGCTGCAGCATCGGGCGGTGGACATGTATGTGTCGCTGGAGCAGGCGCGCAGCATGGCGCTGTATGCGACGATGATGGCGAGCGAGCCGGACCCGCTGGAACGCCAGCGCGCCATGCACGCCGCAAAGGTGCAGATCGGCCGCAGCGGCCGGCACATCGGGCAGGAATCCGTGCAGCTGCATGGCGGCATCGGCGTCACGATGGAATACGCCGTCGGCCACCATTTCAAGCGCATGACCATGATCGAGCGCGGATTCGGCGATACCGACAGTCATCTGGCGGCGCTGGCCCGGCTGGGAGGGCTGATCGCCGCCTGATGGTGTTCGGGGTCGCCATCGCCTATAGCCGGGCGGTGAAATTCCTTATTGTCCTGCTCGCGTCGCAGCTTTTCGCTTGCGCCTGGCCCGCTTACGCCTGGGCCGAGACCGCCTCACCGTTTGATGATTGCGAGGCGGCCATCGCTATCGCCGAGAAATCGCCGCGCCTTCCCGACAAGCTGATGCCGGCGATCTCGCGGGTCGAGAGCGGCCGGCTCGACCCGGTGACGAAGCGGGTCCGTCCCTGGCCCTGGACGATCAATGTGGGGGGCGACGGGTTCTTCTTCGACGGCAAGGATCAGGCCGTCGCGGCGGTGCGGGATCTGCAGGCGCGCGGTGTCCGTTCGATCGACATTGGCTGCATGCAGGTCAACTTGATGCATCATCCGACGGCATTTGCCAGCCTGGACGATGCGTTCGAGCCTGCGGTGAATGCGCGTTTTGCGGCGCGGTTCCTGATGGCGCTCTATCGGCAAACCGGTGATTGGAACCTGGCGGCTGCGAATTACCATTCGTCGAACATCGATCGTGGGGAGGACTACCAACGGCGGGTTTTTGGCCGGGTGATGACGCCGATGGGCGCCAAGGCAGTGCCGGCGGCTGGGCCGTATGGCATATGGCCGCCGCCAAACAGCGCCTATGCCGCGCTGCCGCCGGTTGAGTACGCATTCGGCGCATTCGGTTCTGCCCCGGGCCGCGTGGCGGTTCAGCTTCCGCCGTTGCAGCCGCGCCGCTAAGGGCCTGGCATCGTTCTTGCTCGGTTGGTGAAAGGTCAACGGACGAACACGCGACCGCTAAGCGCCAATTGGAGCCGAGATGATGAAAGCCAAATACCTGCTCGCTTCACTCGCCTTCGCGGCTGGCTTTTCCGCCGTCGTCGCGCACGCCAAGGATTATACGGCGTTGCGGTTCGGCATGGATGCCTCCTATCCACCCTTCGAGAGCGTCAACTCGAAAGGCGAGATCGTCGGTTTCGAGGTCGACTACGCGAAAGCGCTTTGTGAACGGATAAAGGTAAGTTGCACGTTCCAGAACCAGGATTGGGATGGCATCATCCCGTCGCTCATGGCCGGCAAGTTCGACGTGATCTTCTCCAGCATGAACATTACCGCCGAACGGGCGAAGCGGGTACTGTTTTCCGACATGTACTATGCGACGCCGCCAGTCATCGCGACCACGGCCGGTAATAAAAGCGATGACATCTCCCCTGCGGCCCTGAAAGGCAAGACGATCGGCACGCAGTCCTCGACGATCCATGCCAACTACCTGGAGCGGTTCTATAAGGACTCCGACATCAAGCTGTATCCGACCCAGGACGAGCCGAACCAGGATTTGGCGAGCGGCCGCCTCGACTATGTCATGGGCGACGTCATTGTGACCAAAGATTTTATCGAGAAAAAAGGCGACGGCTGCTGTCGTATCGTCGCGACCATCGCTCGCCTGCCGGAGATCCACGGTCCCGGCGTGGGTGCCGCCTTCCGTCCGGACGACACCGATCTGCGCGACAAATTCAACCAGGCCATCGCCGCGCTGGACGCCGACGGCACCTTTGCCAAGCTCGCAGCGAAGTACTTCACCGTGGATATCCGGGGCAAGTAACCAGCAGGCCCGGGCGGTACCGTGCTAGGCCTGGTTCTTGGCCCGGATGGTTGGATCGGCCTCCTGCTCGAAGGCGCGACCGTCACGATCGGCCTCGCCGTAGCCACGATCCCCTTCGGCTTCGGCGGCGGCTTGGCGCTCGCAGTGCTGCATGGCTCGGGCGGGCGGATCGCGCGGGCGTTCTGCGCTGCCTACACCGGGTTTTTTCGCGGTATCCCGGACCTGTTGGCGCTGTTCATCGTCTATTTCGGACTGCAGGCGCTCATCGACCAGGCCGGCAAGCTGCTCGGCCTCAATGTCCACTTGGAGCTCCACGCAATGGTCGCCGGCGTGATCGCGCTGGCAGTGGTGGTGGCTGCCTATTCCAGCGAGGTCTGGATCGGCGCGATCGACGCCATCCCGACCGGGCAGACCGAGGCCGCGCTGTCGCTCGGCCTCACCGGGCGGCAGGCGTTCCGCCGGGTCGTGCTGCCGCAGCTGCTGCGGGTGGCGCTGCCGGGCCTTGGCAATATCTGGACCATCCTGCTCAAGGATACTTCGCTCATCTCGACGCTTGCGGTGCTGGACCTGCTACGCGCCGCATCGGAAGCGAGCCGCAGCACGCGGGCGCCATTGCTGTTCTACAGCATCGCCGCCGGCTTCTACCTGCTGCTGAGCATCGGCTCGGGCCTCGTCCAAGCGGCTCTGGAGCGCAAGGCCGGCCGAGGCTACGCCTGATGCAGGCCGCACTGCCTATGCTGTTTGA
Organism: uncultured Acetobacteraceae bacterium; assembly: GCA_964244305.1. Classification (GTDB taxonomy): domain Bacteria; phylum Pseudomonadota; class Alphaproteobacteria; order Acetobacterales; family Acetobacteraceae; genus CAHJXG01. Next base: position 14,221 of record CAXTJW010000036.1, on the reverse strand, counting down.
CCTCGACCTATTGCAAACCTACGGCTGGCGCCTGATTGCGGGCTTGTGGATCACCCTCAAGGTCGTCGGCGTCGCGTCCGTCCTGGGTTTCGTGCTGGCATACCCGATCTGCCAGGCGCGAAGGTCGCACAGCCGCCTGCTGTCCGGCGCGGCTCTGGCCTATGTCACGTTCTTCCGCGGCACCCCGCTGCTATGCCAGCTTTATCTCGTCTACTACGGTGCCGGCCAAGTTCGCCCGGCGTTGACCGACCTCGGCCTGTGGTGGTTTTTCCGCGACGCCTATTTGTGCTGTCTTTTCGCATTCACGCTGAACACCGCCGCATACCAGTCTGAAATCATGCGCGGCGCCTTGGGCTCCGTGCCGCGTGGTCAGATCGAGGCAGCGATGGCGCTCGGCCTGAGCCGAAATGCCACCAACCGCCGCGTGATCTGGCCGCAGGCGGCCCTGGTCGCGGTTCGCCCTATGGGCAACGAGCTGATCACGCTCATCAAATCCAGCGCGCTGGCGGCCATCGTGACGTTACTGGACCTGATGGGGCAGACGCGGTTCATCTTTGCCCGCACCTTCGACTTCTCGGTCTATCTCTACTGCGCGCTAGTCTACCTTATGCTCACCGAAACGGTTCGCCGCGCACTGGGCTGGGTCGAGCGCCGCTTCTCGCTGCATCTGCGGGCGGCCAAACCGATGCTGCAACCCGAAACATCGAGGCCAGCGCCCGCGCGAGCCGCTACTCGGCGGCCGACGCCAGCTTGAAATCGCGGAATTGCTGCCGCAAAGCGAGCTTGTTCAGCTTGCCGGTCGCGGTATGCGGCAATTGGTCGACGATGACGACCTCGTCCGGCGTCCACCATTTGGCAACCTTTCCCGTGTAACTTGCCAGCAGTTCCAGGGGATCGATGGTGCGGCCGGGCTTGACGACGACAATCAGTAACGGGCGCTCGTCCCATTTCGGATGACGCGCGCCGACGATTGCGGCCTCGGCGACGTCGGGATGGCCGACCGCGATGTTTTCGAGCTGGATGGAGCTGATCCACTCGCCGCCCGACTTCACGATGTCCTTGGTGCGGTCGGTCACCTCCATCAGTCCGTGCCGGTCGATGGTGGCGACGTCTCCGGTGGCGAACCAGCCGTCGGCGTCGATGGAGTCGGCCTCGGCGTTGAGGTAGCGCCGGGTGACCCACGGGCCGCGGACCATCAGGTTGCCGAAGGTCACGCCGTCCCAGGGCAGCTCCGCGCCGGTGTCGTCGACGATCTTCATGTCCAGGCCCGGCACGGCGCGGCCCTGTTTATACTGCAGGTTCTTCGCATCCGCGGGCGTCATGCCCTCGAAGCTCGGCTTGGCGCCATAACAGGTGCCGAGCGGGCTGGTCTCGGTCATGCCCCATGCATGGTCGACGCGCACGCCGTAGTCGCGCGCGAACGTGTCGATCAGCATGGGCGGGCAGGCGGATCCGCCGCAGATCAGCCGTTGCAGCGTATCGAGCTTGCCGCCTGTGGCGCGCAGGTGCTGCAGCAAGCCCATCCAGACCGTGGGCACGCCTGCGGACACGGTCACGCGCTCGTTGTTCATCAGCGACTGCATGCTTGCCCCGTCGAGGTGGCGGCCGGGCATGATCAAGCTGGCGCCCGCCATGGGTGCGGAGTAGGGAATGCCCCAGGCGTTGACGTGAAACATCGGCACCACCGGCAACACGCGGTCGACGCTGCGCAGCCCGAAAACATCCGCCATGTTCACGGCGTAGGCGTGGACGACGGTGCTCCGGTGGCTGTAAAGCACGCCTTTCGGCCGCCCCGTGGTGCCCGAGGTGTAGCACAACGCGCTGGCCAGCTCCTCATCGAGGCGCGGCCAAGCGAAATCATCGTCGGCGTCGGCCAGCAGCGTCTCGTAGCACAGCAACTTCTGGCCCGGCGCCAGCGCCACCTCGGGCATCGCCGCCGGGTCCGCGAGCATGACGACGGCGCGGATGCCTGGAACCAGCGGCGCTATGGTGGCGAGCAGGGCGGTGAAGGTGGTGTCGGCGCACAAGATCGTGCTGCCTGCGTCGTTCAGGATATGCGCGATGTCGTCCGGCGCGAGGCGGGGGTTCACCGTGTGAATAACCGCCCCCATGCCGGATACGGCATAGTACAGCTCCAGGTGGCGATGGCCGTTCCAGGCCAGCGTCGCAACGCGGTCGGAGGGTTGGACGCCCAGGCGCAGCAGAGCGCGGGCGAGGGTACGGGCGCGCCGCTCGATCCCGGCATAATCGGTGCGGTGGATCGTGTCCTCGGTGGTGCGGGACACGACCTCGGCGCTGCCGTGGTGGCGCGCGGCGTGGGTGAGGATGGAGGAAATGAGCAGCGGCTGCGATTGCATCAAACCAAGCATGGACGTTTCCTAAGCTGATGCCGTCTCGACGCGGCGATAGCCTAAGATGGCCGGATCGCGCCGCGGTGTCACGAAACGCTTGCGGCACGCCTCCGCCACGCCATTTATCGACGTGGCGGACCTGTGAGTTGATGCTCGCCTGGGTCTGGCCTAGCGTCGTGCCGGCAGAAATAAGGCATCCTATGTCAGGCTTCGCCAGCACCACGGACCTTGCGGACAAGACGATCAGCTTCGACGAGTTGGCGCCGGGTCTTTATGGCTATACCGCCGAGGGCGATCCAAACAGCGGCGTCGTGGTCGGCGACGACAGCGTGCTCGTCGTGGACGCGCAGGCGACGCCGCTGATGGCCGCCGACGTGATCGCCCGCATACGCACCGTGACCGACAAGCCGATCCGCCATGTGGTGCTGACCCACTACCACGCTGTCCGCGTGCTGGGCGCCAGCGCATACAAGGGTGCGGAGATCATCGCCTCCGACGTGTGCCGCGAGATGACGGTCGAGCGCGGGCAGCAGGACACCGACAGCGAGATCGGCCGGTTTCCACGCCTGTTCCGTGGGCGCGACAGTATTCCCGGGCTGACGTGGCCGACGTTAACGTTTCATAAACGCATGACGTTGTATCTTGGCAGCCGTGAGGTGCAGATCATCCATATCGGGCGTAGCCATACCGCGGGAGACACGGTCGTCTGGCTGCCAAAAGAGCGTGTGCTGTTCAGCGGCGATGTCGTGGAGTTTGGCGCGACTCCTTATTGTGGCGACGCGCATTTCGGCGACTGGCCAGCGACGCTCGCCGCCGTGCAGGCCCTGGGAGCGGAAGCGCTGGTGCCTGGCCGCGGCCGTTCACTGAAGAACGCCGCCGAGTGCAAGGAGGCGATCGAGGGCACGCGGGCGTTCACCAGCGACCTGTTCGAGATCGTGCGGCGTGCCTCGGCCGGCGGCGCCGAGCTGAAACAGGTCTACGACCAGGCCATGGCGGAGATGCGCCCTAAATACGGGCATTGGGTCATCTTCGAGCATTGCATGCCGTTCAACGTGACCCGCGCGCATGACGAGGCGCGCGGCCTTGATCACCCGCGCATCTGGACCGCCGAGCGCGACATCGAGATGTGGCGCGCACTCGAGCAAGGCGCGCCGGCCCCCGCTCCTCAGCCATGAACGCCTGATGCCCTATGCCTCTCCCCGATTTGCCGTGATGCCGCCGCCCTCCGGCACCGCGCATCACCCAGTGGTCGTGGTGGGCGGCGGGCTCGTGGGACTGACGTTGGCGCTCGACCTGGCGCAGCGCGGCGTGGCCGTGGTCGTGCTGGATGATGACGACGGCGTCAGCGCCGGCAGCCGGGCGATCTGCTTCGCCAAGCGCACGCTCGAAATATTTGCGCGGTTGGGCCTCGGGGCCCGCATGCTGGCCAAAGGCATCACTTGGAACGTCGGCCGCGTGTTCTTCAGCGGGCGCGAGTTGTTCGACTTCAACCTGCTGCCGGAAGACGGGCACGAATACCCGGCGTTCATCAACCTGCAGCAGTATTACGTCGAGGAGTGGCTGGTCGAGGCCTGCGAGGCGACCGGGCTCGTGGACCTGCGCTGGAAGCATAAGGTCGCGGCGGTGGGCACTGACCCCGGCGGTGTGACGGTCGCGATCGAAACGCCATCCGGATCGTATACGCTGACGACGGATTGGCTGGTGGCGGCCGATGGCGCGCGCAGCTTCGTTCGCGGCTGCCTCGACCTGCCCTTCGTCGGCAAGACCTTCCGCGACCGCTTCCTGATCGCCGACGTGGTGATGCGGGCCGAATTCCCGACCGAGCGCTGGTTCTGGTTCGACCCGCCGTTCCACCGCAACCAATCGGCCCTGCTGCATAAACAGCCGGACGACGTCTGGCGGATCGACCTGCAGCTCGGCTGGGACGCCGACCCGGAGGCGGAGCGCCGGCCCGAGCGCGTCATCCCCCGCGTGCAGGCCATGCTGGGCCCGGACGTGGCGTTCGAGCTCGAATGGGTCAGCGTCTACACCTTCCGCTGCCGCCGGCTCGAACGCTTCGTGCATGGCCGCGTCGTGTTCGCGGGCGACAGCGCGCACCAGGTCAGCCCATTCGGCGCGCGCGGAGGCAATGGCGGGGTGCAGGATGCGGACAACCTGGCGTGGAAGCTGGCAGCGGTCATCCAAGGCCACGCCGATCCCGTGCTGATCCAGACGTATGACGATGAGCGCATCGTGGCGGCGGACGAGAATATCCTGCATAGCAGCCGCGCCACCGATTTTATCACGCCGAAGTCGGACGCGGCCCGCGCCTATCGCGACGCGGCGCTGGCGCTGGCGGCGCGGCATGCGTTCGCGCGTTCGCTGGTGAACTCCGGCCGGCTGTCGCGGCCGGCATGCCTGTCAGATAGTCCGCTCAACGCCTGGGACAGCGACGCCTGGCCGGGCTGCATCAAGCTGGGAACGCCAGCCGCCGATGCGCCGATGCTGCACGCGGACGCGCCCGACTGGCTGTTGCGCCATCTCGCCGGTCCCGGCTGCTGCCTGCTGGTGTTCGGGCCCGCGACGCCGGATGTGCCAGGCATGACCACCGTTCGCATCGCCCCGGATGCGCTGCATGACGCGCACGGCCTGGCGGCGCGGCGCTATGGCGCGATGCCCGGCGCCTGCGTACTGCTGCGGCCGGACCAGCATGTCGCGGCGCTGTTCCGCCGGTTCGATCAAGACCGTATCGCCGCCGCCGCCGCGCATGCCATGGGGCGCACGGCCCGCGCGCGTTTGGAGCAGGTCGCCTGATGCCGCTCGATTTGACGCCGCGCCTCGCCGATCCCGACGGGCTGTTCGCGGCCCTGGTTGCGGCGCATGAGGGACTGGACCCGGCCGCGTCCCGGCGCCTCGACGCAGCGCTCGTGCTGCTGCTGGCCAACCACATCGGCGACGACAGTGTCGTGCTGGCCGCGATCGAAGTCGCGCGCTCGGTGGATGAGCCGTCGTGATTGTCATGCGGGCGGCCCCGCAATCGCAGCGGAACCACTGTGCCTGCTATATCAGCCCGCGAATGCATTTTGATCCTGGCAAGCCGGAGCGCCCCTCATGACGATCGACCACACCCATGATCCCGCTCTGCAAAGCTGGGTATCCAGCGCCAATGGCCACGCGGATTTCCCGATCCAAAACCTGCCGCTCGGCGTATTTGGCCCGCTGGCCGGTGCGCCGCGGGGCGGCATCGCGATCGGCGACATGATCCTCGATCTGCGGGCCGTGCATGAGGAGGGATTGCTGGACGAGGAGGCACAGGCCGCCGTCCATGCCTGCGTTGGTCCGACGCTCAACCCGTTCTTGGCGCTGGGCGCGGCACCCCGACGTGCGCTGCGCGACGCTATCAGCGCGTTGCTGCAGGACGGCTCGGATGAGCGCCCGCACCTGCTCCATCGGGCTGCGGACTGCATGATGTATCTGCCGGCGCGCGTCGGCGACTACACGGATTTTTACGCCGGCATCCACCATGCCGAGGCGGTCGGCAAGCAGTTCCGGCCCGATGCGCCGCTGACGCCGAACTACAAATGGGTGCCGATCGGCTATCATGGCCGGGCCAGCAGCCTGCGGCCGAGCGGCGCCGAGGTGCGGCGGCCGAACGGTCAGCGCAAGCCTGCCGGCGAGGCGGCTCCGACCTATGGGCCCTGCCGGAACCTCGATTATGAGCTCGAGCTGGGCTTCTGGGTCGGTCCGGGCAACGCGCTCGGCACCGCGATCCCGGTTGCCGATGCATCGGAGCACATCGCCGGGTTCTGCCTGCTGAACGACTGGTCCGCGCGGGACATCCAGGCCTGGGAGTCGCAGCCGCTCGGCCCATTTCTGGCGAAGAATTTCTGCACGACCATCAGTCCATGGATCGTGACGCCCGAGGCGCTGGCGCCATTCCGCGCTCCGCAGCCGCCCCGTCCCACCGGCGATCCGGCGCCGTTGCCTTATCTGCACGACGCTGCCGATCAGGCCGGCGGCGCATTGGACATCGAGCTCGAAGTCCTGCTCATCACCAAGCAGATGCGCAAACAGGATCTCGCGCCGCACCGGCTCTCGATCGGTTCGGCGCTCGCGTTGTATTGGACGCCGGCGCAGTTGCTGACGCATCACGCAAGCGGCGGCTGCAACCTGAACCCGGGCGACCTGTTGGGCACCGGAACTATCTCGGCGCCGGGCAGCGATGGGTGCGGCAGCCTCTTGGAGATCACGCAAGGCGGCCGTGCCCCGATCACGCTGCCGTCGGGCGAGGAGCGCCGGTTCCTCGAGGACGGCGACGAGGTCATCCTTTGTGCCCGCGGCAAAAGGCCCGGCGTTGCGTCGATCGGCTTCGGATCGTGTCGCGGAATCGTAACGGCCGCACTCTGAATGCAGGTCCAACACCCAGCATATTCAGGCCACGCGCGTCAGCGGTGTAGCTTGCCGACGCATCCCGGGATGGAGTAGCCCTTGGAGTCGAACCCGAGGGACCCCCATGCAGACTAAGAATGTGAAGAAAGTCGTGCTCGCCTACTCCGGCGGGTTGGACACGAGCGTGATCTTGCGTTGGCTGCAGACCACTTACCAATGCGAGGTCGTGACCTTCACCGCCGATCTTGGCCAGGGCGAAGAACTGGAGCCGGCCCGACGTAAAGCTGAGTTGCTTGGGGTAAAGGAGATTTTCGTCGACGACCTGCGGGAAGTCTTCGTGCGGGATTTCGTCTTTCCGATGTTCCGGGCCAATACCGTATATGAGGGTCAATACCTGCTGGGTACCAGCATCGCCCGCCCGTTGATCGCGCAACGCCAGATCGAGATCGCCGAGCTGGTCGGAGCCGACACGGTTGCGCATGGCGCGACGGGCAAGGGCAACGACCAGGTCCGCTTCGAAATCGCCTACTACGCGCTGAAACCCGACATCAAGGTCATCGCTCCCTGGCGCGAGTGGGACCTGACGAGCCGCACCCGCCTGCTCGAATTTGCGGCGGCCAATCAGATTCCGATCGCCCGCGATAAGCTGGGGGAGGCGCCGTTCAGTGTGGACGCGAACCTGCTGCACTCCTCGTCGGAGGGCAAGATGCTGGAGGACCCGGCCGAGGAGGCGCCGGAGGCCGTGTATCAGCGCACCATCCGGCCCGAGGACGCGCCGGATCAGTCGACGGTCATTAGCGTCGATTTCGACCACGGTGACCCGACCGCGATCGACGGCGTGGCGATGTCGCCTGCGACGCTGCTGGCGCGGTTGAACGAACTGGGCCGGGCGAATGGCATCGGCCGGCTGGATTTGGTCGAGAACCGCTTCGTCGGCATGAAATCGCGGGGGGTGTACGAAACGCCGGGCGGGTCCATCCTGCTGGTGGCGCACCGGGGCATCGAGAGCATCACCTTGGATCGCGAGGCGGCGCATCTGAAAGACAGCCTGATGCCGCGCTATGCCGAGCTGATCTACAACGGATTTTGGTTCAGCCCGGAGCGGCGCATGCTGCAGGCCGCGATCAACGAGAGCCAGCATAGCGTGAGCGGCCGTGTACGGTTGCGGCTTTATAAGGGCAACGTCAGCGTGATTGGGCGCGAGAGCCCGAACAGCCTCTATTCGATGAAGGTCGTGACGTTCGAGGACGACCAGGGCGCCTATGACCAAACCGACGCGCAGGGGTTCATCAAGCTGCAGGCGCTGCGGCTGCGGCTGGGCGCGATGGCCGGGCGGCGCGGCGGAGCGCTTTAGACGCGGCACATCGGCGGAACGGAGACACGATCCAGTAGAACCGTGTCCCGACCCGCCGCCGGCCCTTACCCAGCCCGGCCGCTCACCAAGTCGCTCACCACCCCCGGGTCCGCCAGCGTGCTCGTGTCGCCCAGCCCGTCCGTCTCGTTCGCGGCGATCTTGCGCAGGATGCGGCGCATGATCTTGCCCGACCGCGTCTTGGGCAGGCCCGGCGCCCACTGGATTACGTCGGGCGCGGCGATCGGGCCGATCTCTCGGCGCACCCACGCGACCAGTTCCTTACGCAGCGCATCGGTCGGTTCCTCGCCGTCGATCAACGTCACATAGGCGTAGATGCCCTGGCCCTTGATGTCGTGCGGGAAGCCCACGACCGCGGCCTCGGCGACCTTCGGGTGCGCCACCAGCGCGCTCTCGACCTCGGCGGTGCCCATGCGGTGCCCGCTCACGTTGATCACGTCGTCCACGCGGCCGGTGATCCAGAAATAGCCGTCCTCGTCCCGCCGGGCACCGTCGCCAGTGAAGTACAGGCCCTTGAACGTGGTGAAATAGGTCTGGATAAAACGGGCATGGTCGCCATACAGCGTCCGCATCTGGCCGGGCCAGCTCTCGGCGATACACAGGTTGCCCTCGACGGCGCCCTCCAGCAGCTTGCCCTCGCCATCCACCAGAACCGGGCGAACGCCGGGCAATGGCAGGGTCGCGGAGCCCGGCTTGACCGGAACTGCGCCGGGCAGCGGCGAAATCAGGATGCCGCCGGTTTCGGTCTGCCACCAGGTGTCGACGATCGGGCAGCGCTCATTGCCGATGACCCGGTAGTACCACATCCACGCCTCGGGGTTGATCGGCTCGCCGACGCTGCCGAGGATGCGCAGCGACGCGCGCGACGTGGACCGCACCGGCCCTTCGCCCTCCCGCATCAGCGAGCGGATCGCGGTCGGCGCCGTATAGAAAATATTAACCTGATGCTTGTCTACTACCTCCCAGAAGCGGGAGCTGGTGGGGTAGTTGGGAATGCCTTCGAACATGAGCGTAGTGGCGCCGTTGGCGAGCGGGCCATAGACGATATAGGTGTGGCCAGTGACCCAGCCGACGTCGGCGGTGCACCAATAGACCTCGCCCGGCTGATAGTCGAAGACGAGCTGATGCGTCATCGCGGCCCAGATCATGTAGCCGCCCGTGGTATGCAGCACGCCTTTCGGCTGGCCGGTGCTGCCGGAGGTATACAGGATGAACAGCGGGTCCTCGGCGTCCATCTCCTCCGGTGCGCAATCGGTGCTGGCGGCGGCGAGCAGGGTTGCGTAGTCGAAGTCGCGGCCCTCCTGCATCGGCACGTCGCCCCCCGTCACGCGCACGACGACCACGTGCTGGATGGTCGGGCAATGCTTCAGCGCCTCGTCCGCATTGGCCTTCAGCGCCACCTTGCGTCCGCCGCGGCGGCCCTGGTCCGCGGTGATCAGCAAGGTGCTGCCGCAATCGTTGATGCGGTTCGCCAGGCTGTCGGGCGAGAAACCGCCGAACACGACCGCATGGATCGCCCCCAGCCGCGCGCAGGCCAGCATCGCCACCGCAGCCTCGACCACCATCGGCAAATAGATCGTGACCCGGTCCCCGCGCTTCACGCCGAGCGTGCGCAACGCATTCGCCAGGCGGCACACCTCCTCATGCAGCTCGCGGTAGGTGACCTTACGCTGCTGGCTGGGGTCGTCGCCTTCCCAGATGATGGCGACCTGGTCCGGCCGTTCGGCGAGGTGCCGGTCGAGGCAGGTGGCGGAGGCGTTCAGCGTGCCATCCTCATACCAGCGGATGCTGACATCGCCCTCGAAGCTTGCGTTCTTCGCGCGGGTGGGCGTGCGCATCCAGGACACGCGCTTTGCCTGTTCGGCCCAAAAAGCCTCGGGGTCGGCGATGGCGGCCTCGGTCATGGCACGATGCTGGGCTGCCGTGACATGCGCATGCGCGGCGATCTCGGGCAGGACGGGATAGGTCTGGTCGGACATGATCTTCCCTCGAGGGTTATTGCTATTGCCGCGGAACCTACAGCCCGGCGTCGGCAGGCACCAGTATCACGCCCTCAACAATCTGAGCCGGTATCGCCTCGAGCCGGTCGCCCAGGCAAGGCCCATGCACGCAAACGCCGCCCGCGATGCCGAACAGGGCGCCGTGCGTCGCGCAGACGATGAATGCCCCGTCCGCGGTTAGGAACTGGTCCGGCGCCCAATCCAGCGACGTGCCGATGTGCGGGCAGGCGTTCACGTAGACGAAGACCTCTGCGCCGCGCCGGACGGCGAACAGGCCGGTGAAGCCGCCGGGCGCAGGGCCGAAACCACGGGCGGCGCCGTCCGCGATCTCATCGAGGCGGCAGAGCGTTCGGCTTAATCCCGCCATTCCGCCAGCCGCAACACGTGATGCCACTGCGGCTCGGACACTGGGCTGACGGAGAGGCGCGACATGCGGATCAATGCCATGTCGGTGAGCGCCGGGTCAGCCTTGATCTCCAGTAGGGTGACGGCCCGGGGCAGTGCTGCGACGGTACGCACGTCGACGGAAACCCAGGGACCCGCGGTCGCGGTCGGATCCGGATAGGCCTCGCGTACCACTTCAACGACGCCGACGACCGCCTTGCCGATGTTGGAATGATAGAAAAACGCCAGGTCGCCCAGCCGCATGGCCGCCAGATTCAGCTTAGCGGAGTGGTTGCGCACGCCGGTCCACGGCTCGGTGCCGACCGCGACTTGCTGTTCCCAGCCGAACACGTCCGGCTCCGACTTCATGAGCCAGTATGCCACCTAGCCCACGAACTCCCCGTCCTTCAGCACGGTGCGGAACGCGCGGATGACGGTGCTCTCGAACAGGCCGGCGCGGGCGTAGGGATCACTCGCGGCGAAGCCTTCGGCGGCGGCCCGGTCCTCGACATCGATCAGTAGCAGGCTGCCACAGGGGCGGCCGTCGGGGTCGAGCAAGGGGCCGCCATGCGCCACGCGGTCGGCGTAGGTGGTCAGATAGGCGATATGCGCGGCCCGCGTCGCGAGACGCAGGTCGAGGCTGGCGGGGCGGTCGGTGCAGACGACGGCGAACAGCATGGCGCGTGCTCTTTTTGCGTATGCGGCGCACAGTAACCCATCACGCGACAGCTTCAACTCCTGGAGAGACGTGCTATCTCTTGGGTGTGGACGCAACAGCATTTCCCGCGCGCCCGTCGCGCAGCCTGCACCGCTTCGCCAATCCCGGCCGCTTCTTGCGCATCGCCGGACGGGCGCAGCCGTGGCTGTCATGGAGCGGTCTGCTGCTCACCCTTGGCGGCCTCATTTGGGGGCTGTTCATCGCGCCCGCCGATTGGCAGCAGGGCGATGCGGTGCGGATCATGTATGTCCATGTGCCCTCTGCCTGGCTTGCGTCGGCGGGATATTTCAGCCTGGCGCTCGCCTCGTTGGCGTCCCTGGTCTGGCGGCATCCGCTGGCCGATCTGGCTGCGGTCGAGATCGGGCCGGTGGGCGCCGGGTTCACTGCTTTGTGCCTGGCGACCGGCAGCCTGTGGGGCAAGCCGATGTGGGGCGCATGGTGGGTGTGGGACGCGCGCCTGACGAGCGTGCTGGTGCTGTTCTTTTTGTATGTCGGGCACATAGCGCTGGTCCGGGCGTTCGATGACCCGAATCGCGGCTATCGTGCCGGGGCGATTCTGGCGTTGGTTGGGGTCGTTAACCTGCCGGTCATCAAGTTCAGTGTAGACTGGTGGAATACGCTGCATCAGCCAGCGACCATCACTCTGACGGGGGCACCGACCATGGCGACAACCATGCTCTGGCCGTTGCTGGTCTGCGCGATCGGCTTTTCGCTGGTGTTTGCGGCGATCGTCGTAGCGCGTCTGCGGGCGGCGGTCATGGAACGGCGGATCCGCGGGCTGCTGCTGGCAAGCGCCGAGCGGCATGGGGCGGCGGCATGACGCATTTGCCCTATGTCGCGGCATGCTTTGGGCTGGGATTGGCCGTGCCTGCCGTGCTCGCCTTCGGAGCATGGCGCCGGCTCGGCCAGGCCCGGCTGCGGCTGGCGCAGATCGACCCTCGGGGGAATGCAGCATGACCCGCAAGCGCCGCCGCCTGTGGATCGTCCTGGCCTGCGGGCTTGGCGTCGGCACGGCGACGGCGCTCGGCTTGACGGCGTTCAGCGACAACATCGTATTCTTCGTGGCGCCCTCCGACCTCGCGGCACACGTCGCCAGCCCCGGCCGAACCCTGCGGCTTGGCGGCTTGGTCGAGGCGGGCAGCGTCCATCGCGGCCAGGACCACGGGCAGCCCACCGCACAATTCCGTATCACCGACGGCCGGGCCGCGGTGGATGTGTCCTATGGCGGGATTTTGCCGGACCTGTTCCGTGAGGGACAAGGCGCGGTGACGCTCGGCACTTTGCAACCGGATGGCACCTTCCGTGCGCAAGAAGTGCTGGCGAAGCATGATGAGACCTATATGCCAAAGGATGTCGCCGACGCGTTGAAACGCACCGGCCAGTGGCGACCGGAGCAGGGCCCGCCGCCGCCAGCGTCGACCTGGAACACGCTGACGCCAGAAAAGGCCGCCGGCGGTTGATCAAAGCGGAGCCTATATCGTGATACCCGAACTTGGCCACTTTGCGCTTGCCTTGGCCTGTGCGCTCGCGCTGGCGCAGACGGTGTTGCCGCTCTGGGGCGCACACCGCAACGACGCTCGGCTCATGGCGGCTGCCCCGGCGTTGGCGGTTGGGCAGTTGCTTGCACTCGGCACGTCGTTCGGCGCGCTGGTATGGAGCAGCGTCGCCGACGATTTCACCGTCCTCAACGTCGCGGAAAACAGCCATACGCTGAAGCCGTTGCTCTATAAAATCACCGGCGCGTGGGGCAACCATGAGGGCTCCATCCTGCTGTGGGGCCTGATCCTGGCCTTGTGCGGCGGCGCGGTGGCGGCGTTCGGCCGCGGCCTGCCCTCGGCATTGCGCGCCCGCGTCATCGGCGTGCTTGGCGGCAGTTCGGCCGGGTTCCTGCTGTTTGCGCTGCTGGCCAGCAATCCATTCACCCGGCTATGGCCCCCGCCGATCGACGGCCGCGATATGAATCCGCTGCTGCAGGACCCAGGCTTGGCCTTCCATCCGCCGATCCTTTACGCGGGCTACGTGGGCTTTGCCGTGCCGTTCGCCTTCGCCGTCGCGGCGTTGCTGGAGGGCCGGATCGACGCTGCCTGGGGGCGGTGGGTTCGGCCGTGGACCCTCGCGAGCTGGTGCCTGTTGACCATGGGCATCGCGCTCGGCTCCTGGTGGGCCTATTACGTGCTGGGATGGGGCGGTTTTTGGTTCTGGGACCCGGTCGAGAACGCCTCGTTGCTCCCTTGGCTGACCGGCACCGCGCTGCTGCACTCGGCGATCGTGGTGGAAAAGCGCGAGGCGCTCAAGGTTTGGACCGTGCTGCTGGCGATCGCCACGTTCTCCCTCAGCTTGTCCGGCACGTTCCTGGTGCGGTCGGGCATTCTCAACTCCGTGCACGCCTTCGCCAACGACCCGACCCGCGGCGTGTTTATCCTGGGCCTACTCGCTATCGTGATCGGCGGGTCGCTGCTGCTGTTTGCCTTCCGCGCTCCGGCATTGGCGCCCGGCGGTTTGTTCGCACCACTCAGCCGCGAGGGCGCGCTGGTGCTGAACAACATCCTGCTCTGCAGCATTGCCGCCGTCGTGATCACCGGGACCATGTATCCGCTGTTCGCCGATTTCGTGCTCGGCTCGAAGATTTCGGTCGGTGCGCCCTTCTTCAACGCGACCGTGCTGCCGCTTTGCGCGCCGGTTTTCGCGGCCATGATCGTTGCGCCGACCATGGCGTGGAAGCGTGCGCAACTGGCGCCGGCGCTGCTGCGGCTGTGGTGGGCAGCGCTCGCCGCGCTCGTGGTCGGCCTCGTGTCGTCGATGGGGCCGGCGCGTGGCTTGCCGGCACTGGCGTTTGGCGGCGCGGCGTGGCTGATCCTCGGCTCGTTCGCCGAGATCGTCGAGCGCATTCGGTTGTTACGCATCCCCGCCGGGGACAGCATGTCGCGCCTGCGCGGATTGCGGCTGTCGATGTTCGGCGCGGCGCTCGGCCACGCCGGCATGGGGGTGCTCGTTGCCGGAGTGGCGGGCATGTCGCTGGCGACGCAGG
>CAXTJW010000035.1:0-18268 GCA_964244305.1 uncultured Acetobacteraceae bacterium | reverse complement strand
TCGCCGAGTTCGAGACCAACCTGCGCCGCGAGCGCCAGCTCGAAGGCATTAAAGCCGCGAAGGTGCGCGGCATCTACAAAGGCCGCAAGCCCAGCATCGACATGGCCGAGGTGCGCCGTCTACGCGACGTGGAAAAACTCGGTCCTGCGGCTATCGCCCGCCAGCTCGGCATCGGCCGGGCCAGCGTCTATCGCGTGCTCGGGAAACCAACGCTGCCAAAATGAAAGCCCGACTCACCCGCCAAACTTACTTTGCGGCTCACAGCACGAATGTTGGATCGACCCCTAATAAAAGCGAACCTATAAAGTGCGACCAAAGCTAAATCATCCCGCTTTAAACACTCACGGCCCGGCCGAGAAACCAAAAACATCCCTCGGCCATCAGGAACGCCGCCCCGACGTCGGTCACGATGGGCCTAGGCAGCGCAAGCCGCACTTGGACAAGGCCTGCCGCCAGCAGCCAGGCGCCTATCACCACCGTCACCTGCCCCAGTTCGACGCCCAGATTGAACCCGACCAGCAGCTCTGCCAGCCGTCCTGCCGGTAGTCGCATCTCCAGCAAGTTGGAGGCGAACCCGAAGCCGTGGATCAAGCCGAACATCAACGTCACCACCAGACGGAGCCGTCCAGCGTCCGCCAGCCGGCCCGACAGCATCAGGTAGCAAACCGCGAACAGCCCGGCGCCGACCAGCAGCACCCCCGGCAGGATCACCGGCACCCCCGCCCTGCTCGCCACCGCCGTAGCGGCCATCAAGCTGCCGAGCCCAAGCGCCACCGGCAGCGGGCGGCGCAGTGCGACCACGACGTTCTCCGCGCCGATCAGCGCGATCGTCAACGCGACCAGCGCATCGATGCACTGCGCCTGGGGGCGTAGCAGGCCGGTAACGGCCAGCGCCAAGGTCAGGCTGTGGCCCAGAGTGAAGCCGGAGACGACGAACAGCAGATCGCGCAGACGCCGGGAGATCAGCACCAGACCGAGCATGAAGGACATGTGATCGACGCCCGTCAGGATGTGCATCACGCCCATGCCGACGAAATCCAGCCATCCGGCAGCATCGAGCGGGTTGCCACCGACGCCATCGGCGAGATCCAACGCGAGGTGATCAGCCGTGAACAGCGCCTCGATGAAGTGCCCCCGGCCGTCCTGGACCTGCGCGAAATTGGTGTGCGATCCGACCAACTCGAACCAGCCGGACGATCGCAATATCAACCCATCCGCCGCCGGGCAACGGAAGGCGAACTCCTGCCGGCTGTAGCCGGGTGCGCCAGCGAGCGCGTACGGTCGCTGCGTCTGCGGGCAGTCCACGCCACCTGCGCTGACCCCCACGTGCCCGGCGATATAGGCGCCCAGCACCGCCGCCGAAGGCAAGGTACCATCCGGTGTGATCCGCCGCGCTTCCAGATCCGGAACCGTGAACTGCAACCGGACCACCGAGCCTTCGATCTGCCAGGCGGAGCGCGTCTCGCTGCGGGTATGCGCCGAAGCGGCAAACGGCAGCGCCAGCAGCAAGGCGGCCACCACCAGCAACCGCCTCATGGAGGAGCCGTCGCCCGCTTCGGATCGGGCTCGGCCGGGGCCGCGAGGGCGTCGTCCGCCGTGAGGATTTCGGCACGGTCGCGCAGAAACCGCTCGTTGGCGGCGGAAAGGCGTGCCCGGGCCGCTTGATTGTAGTCCATCAGCACCTGGCCGCGCGCCTGGGCGAAGCTGCGCGGCTGCGGCGGTATGTTCCGGAGCATGAGGATCACGTGAATGCCGTCCGGTGCGGGCAACGGCGGAGTGACGGCGCCATCCGCCAGCCCCACCACCGCGCCGTAGAGCACGTCGCCCAACTGAGCCCTTTGCGCGAAAGCGAATTGCGGCTGACCGCTCCCCTGGTGGACAATTTCCGTCGCGCCGGATTGCTGAGCCGCCGCATCCGGACGATCGCCGGCACGCAACGCGTCCACCAACCGCGCCGCGGCCGCGGTTGAACTCGGCGGCAGCAGGAAATGGCGCTGCGCGAACATCCCTTCCGTCGCATACTTTTCGGGGTGCGCCGCGTAATGCTCCCGCAACGCCGCCTCGGACGGCTGGCCGGCCGCGACATCGCCCCAGACCTGCTGTTCCACGGCCGCGACCAGCGCGGTTCGCGTATCGGGATCGGTGCCGGGAAAATCCAGTTCCAACCCGCGCTGGACGAAGAGCTCCTCGCGGATCATTTCCTGGAGCACCTGCCGCCGCTGTGCGGGCGTGGACTGCGCGAAGGGCGCGCTGGTCTCGGCTTCGATTTGGGCGATGTAGTCGGTGCGCAGCACCGGGCGCTGGTTGACGAGTGCCACATCTTCGGGCGGCACACGGTATGTGGTGGTGCCGCGGGCAGTGAACAGCCCGTAGCCCGCCAGCGCCAGCCCAGTCACCGCCCCAGCCACCAGCAGCACCAGCGACCGCGTCGGGCTGACCCGTCTCGGGTTGAGAAGATCACGCCATTCGGTGCGCACGCGCTCCTTGGCCGCCAAGATCATGATCCCACACCCTCCGCGCCGAGCCGGATCATCACCGCAAGGGCGCGAATGGCTGCGGCAGGGAGCCGCCCGCGCCAGCCGAGGCAAGAACCGGCGCGCCCATGCGCGATGCTGTCCCAGATCGACTGTGCCGAGCCATCGCCGTAGAGCCGGACGGCGGCGCTCAGGTCCGGCGCGCCGATCGCGTTGTCCCCGCGCGCATCGCCCGCATGGCAATCGAAGCACTGCCCACGGCCAGCGAACAGCGCAGCGCCCCGGTCCGCCGCGGCGGAGTTCGCCGTCCCCTCGGCCCGTTGGCGCACATACACGACCAGGTCGTCGATCTCAGCCGGTGCCAACGGCGCGATGTCGTATCGTTTGGTAGGCTGCGGCTGTGCGAATGCAGGCATGTCCGCGAGATCGCGGCTGCGCAGGCCGGCGCGGATGCCATACAGGATCGTCCGTTCCAGCTCCGCAACCCGGCCGGTGCCGTACAGCCAGACACCCCGCGTCAGGTCCGGAACGCCGCGCGCCGGGTCGCCTCGCCGGTCCGCGCCGTGGCAGGAGGCGCAGTTCGCGGCAAATACGGGCCGGGCTTCGGCGATGGCAAATCGACGCAATGCGGCATCCATTGGGACCGCATCGGGATCGGCGCGTATCAGTTCCGCTTGCAACGCCGCCCGGCGCAGCGGAGGCCCGGCTACCGCCGCCGTGATCGCGGCCAAAGCGGCGCCGGTCAGCATCACGCGCCATGCCAGCCCTCGCCGCACCATGGCCATCAGCGCACCGTAAAGCCGATCCAGCGGCCTGCGGCGACGACGCCGATCCAAAGCAGGAGTGAGACGGTTCCGGCCACGCGGGCGTGCAGCGGCGGCACCGACGCACCCCATCGCGCCAGCCCGCGTCTCGACAGGGCATGGAACACGGCGGCGTTCAGCCCGAGCAGCAGCAACAGCACCAGCTTGAGGCGGAATGGGGCGTCTGCCGCGTAACGGATCGGGTTGGACAGGAACATCAGCCCGCCGCTGGCCAGGGCGACGGCGAAAGCTCCCCAGGTCCAGGGCAGGACCTCCCGCGCCAGGGCGGCTACCGTGCGGTCGCGCGCGGACAGGCTCAACAAGCGCAGGTCGAGGCGGGCGATCGTGCCCACCACCAGCGCGATGGCTACCACATGCACCGTCTCGATGACCGGGAACAGCAGCGCATCCTCCCGGATCGCGGTCGACCACGGCAGGTCCTGCATCGCCTGCAACCATTGCTGAAGCCCGTCCAAGCGCTAAAGCTCCTGCACGTAGGCGATTCCGCGTCCTGCGGCGATGATCGCCAGCCATAGGATCAGGCTCGCAATGCCGACCAGCCGCGCCCGGCCCTCGCCGCCATTCCGGCCGCGTAGGCCGCGCTGGAACCACCAGGTGAGCGCAATAACGGCCAGTAGAAGGCCCATCTTAGCGCCGAACGCCAGGCTGGTCAGCTCACGCGCCGGCTCCGCCACGATCAGGACCAGCCCGGTGAGCGCCAGTCCCGGCAGGGCCAGCCAGAGTGCGGGCAGGAAACGAGCGGCGGCTTCGGCCAGGCTTTGCCGCTGTCGTCCCACGCCAAGCAGCCGCAAGTCCAGCAGCAACGCCGAGGACGCCACGACGGCGATCAGCAGGATGTGCAGCGTCTGCACCACCGGCACGATCCACTCGATGCTGCCGATCGCGACGCTCAGGTGCGTTCGGGACAGCCAATCGCAGAATGTGGTCAGCTCGGCCATGGCGTCAGGGCTTGGTGTCGGTGGGCGGTGTCGCGGAGGCGTTGGCGTCGGGAGGCGTCGTCACCAGCAGCTTCCCGGTGGACAGGACCAGCGCCTTCTTGAACGATCCTCCCAGGTCGCCGTTGCGCAACGGATTGAAGTCGAGCGTGATGTGGTCGCCCGGCTGGAGCGACCGCTTCGTCCAGCCGAGCCGGCTCAGCGGTCCCGGACTGGTCGAGAGCTCGATGCTCCACACACGCCCTTCCGTATCCGCTTCTGCCTCGCCGGGCTTGGGGTCGGCGATGAACCACAGCATGGCATGGGGCGCGGTCCAGTCGAACTGCTTCACCGTGCCGGTCAGGGTGACGAGCTTGGCCTGGTCGAACATCGCGAAGGAATGGTGTGCCTGCACGGCCGTCGACCCGCCCAGGATCAAGGCCCACATGCCAAGCGCGGCGCGAAACGTGGTCTGTTTCATGCGAAGCTCCTGCTCAGCGGCCAGCGGGATGCAGGCGGACGCCGCCGTCCTGCTGCTCTGCCGGCACGAAGATGTGGTTGCCGTCCTCGTCCCGCCGGGCCACGAAGTCGCCTTGGCGGCACGAGGCCTCGACGATGTCGTCGGACCGCTTGCGGGAGCGGACGAAATACTTGTCAATCTTCCAGTGGTCCGTGAGCGCATGCGGTGCGTCGATGTCCAGCTCGTCCACCAGCCGGTCCGGGCCGACCAGGTGGATGCGCTCCACCACATGCAGGTCGCCGTTGTTCGGAAAGCCCACCGACTGGCCGAGCGGAAGATAGCTCTCCGGCCGGATGGCGACAGTGTCCACCACCAGCGTGTCACCCTCCCAGTGGCCGATCGAATGGCCCGAGAAGGTCAGGTCGGGATCTTCCGGATGGCCCCGCCCATCGGTGTAGATGCGGCGCAGGCGATTGCCGTCGAATTCGTTCACCGAGAAGGTCAGGTCGGGATCTTCCGGATGGCCCCGCCCATCGGTGTAGATGCGGCGCAGGCGATTGCCGTCGAATTCGTTCAAGTAGGTGACGCGTCCGGGGGTGAACAGGAATTCGGCGGTATTGAGCGTCATGATAACGACGCTCGGCACGCCCTCCGGCAGACACTCGGCATAGAAGTTGTCGGGGTTGCCGGCTTTGTCGCGCGCCCGTTGTGCTGCGATGTGCCGGGCCGCCTCCGGTGTCCAGGGCGGTTCGGACTTGCCGGCGAAGGGATGGTTTGATTGCCGCGTGTCCGGCAGCCATACCCCGCTCCAGTCCGGCAGCTTGGACAGCGCGGCCCAGTCCTGCGGCGTCGGTGCCGGGTTCGTGGTCTCTGCCGCAAGCGCCACGGCCCCCGACATGCCGATCCACAACCCGATTCCCAAAGCCGTCAGACCGTTCCTTGTCATCGCCACCCCTACTCCGCTGCCGCGGCACGCTGGCCGGCCAGGGCGCGCACCGCCGCCAACACGTCGCCGCTTTCCGTACGCACCAGCCAGTCCGGTGAGACATCGGCGTAGCGGACCACCTGCGCCTGATCGACCACCACCACGGCCGGCTGCGGCAGCTCCCAAGTGCCGGTTCCCGTCGCTTCGCCAATGCCCTTGCCGCGGGCGAGCGAGGCGGCGCGCGACGCCTCGTCGTAGCTGTAGAGGATGCCGAACCGGCGGCCGATCTCGTTTCCGGTGTCGGAGGCGACGGCGAAACCGAGCGCGTGGCGATCTCTAATCTCAACAAGTCGCTCCGGGATCTGCGGCGAGAGCGCCAACAGCGTCGCGCCGAGCTCTCGCAAGCCGGGCGCCAACGTGTCCCGATAGTACGGCAGCGCGATGTTGCAGGCGGGACAGCCGGCATAGCGGAAGAAGACGAGCACCACCGGCCCGCCCACGAGCAGTTGGCCGAGCTGCAAGGTCGTACCGTCGACCGAGGGGACCGCGAACTCGGCCACGACGTCGCCCGGCTGGATGAAGCGCGCGGTCCGCGCCTGCGCCACCAGCGTCGCGCGCTGGTCGATGTTGACTTGCAAGGCGGCGGGGGCCCAGGTCGCCACGCGCTCCGCATGCAGCGCGGCAAGCCGGTCGTGCAAGGAACCGGACGTGGTGCTCGCCATGATCACTCTGCCGCCTGGGCCAGCGGCGCCGCGGACCGGCGCCTGGCCGCGCTGTGCCGGTTCTCCGGCACCGGCAACCCAAGATGGTCGCGCAGCGTGCGCCCCTCATACTCCGTCCGCACCAGGCCGCGGCGACGCAGGATCGGAACCACCTCGTCGAGGAAGGTCGCGTAATCCGTCGGGTTGGTGACGCGGAAGTTGAAGCCATCGGCCGCACCTTCGCGGAACCAGCGCTCCAACTCCGCCGCGATCGTCTCCGGCGTCCCCACGAAGGGCGAGGGTCGCGCG
The DNA here is from genome assembly GCA_964244305.1 of uncultured Acetobacteraceae bacterium. Taxonomy (GTDB): domain Bacteria; phylum Pseudomonadota; class Alphaproteobacteria; order Acetobacterales; family Acetobacteraceae; genus CAHJXG01. The sequence goes on along the minus strand of CAXTJW010000035.1, from coordinate 11,661 downwards.
GCAAAACGCAGCGCCGCCTGGCGCAGTGTCAGCGCCTCGGTCCGGGCCACGCGGATGATGCGTTCGGCATGGCCCTTGTAGCTGTTCAGCGTCACGCCGGTGAGATCGGGGAAAGGCGCATCCAGCTCGTACCGCGTGAAATCGTGGTAGTTGAAGGGACGGCCGAGCTGGGCCAGCGCCTTGCCGAGATCCAGTGCCTCCGCCTGCGCCGCCTTTATTTCCCGCGCCTGCGCCTCGCTGGCGGCGATCACCGGGATCAATCCCGGCATGATCGCGATATGCGAGGGATCGCGGCCCAGCGCCGCCGCGCGCGCCTTCACGTCCGCATAGTAGGCCTGCGCATCCTCGATCGTTTCCGCATTGGTGTAGATGCCTTCCGCGATGGCCGCGCCCAGGTCGCGCCCGGACGACGAGTCACCGGCTTGGAAGATCACGGGCTGTCCCTGCGCGGACCGCTGGATGTTCAATGGCCCGGCCACCGAGAAGAACTCGCCGCGATGATCCAAGGTATGCTGCCGCTCGCGGTGCAGGAACACGCCGGCCGCCTTGTCGCGCGGAAACGCATCGTCCTCGTAGGAATCCCACAAACCCTGCACCACGGCCACATGCTCGGCGGCGCGGCGGTAGCGCAGCGTGTGGTCGAAATGCTCCTCGCGCCCGTAATTGCGCGCCGCGCCCTCCAGCCCGGTCGTGACCACGTTCCAGCCCGCCCGGCCGCGGCTGATCAGGTCCAACGAGCCGAACTGCCGCGCGACATTGAAGGGTTCGTTGAAGCTGGTGGTCAGCGTGCCGACCAGCCCGATACGGCTGGTGGAGACTGCCAGCGCCGAGAGCAGGGTCAGCGGCTCCAGCCGGTTCAGGAAGTGCGGCGCGGTGTCGGCCGTGATGAACGGGCTATCGACGATGAGGACCAGGTCGAACGTCGCCGCTTCCGCCCGGCGCGCCTGGGCGATGTACCAGTCGATGTCGACGCTGGCGTCGCCCGGTAGGTCCGGATGCCGCCAGTCGTTTTGGCCGATGCCGACCCCGCTGAGGATGGCACCCAGTCTGAGGAACCTGTTGTTGCCCATGGAAGATCTCCCAACCGAACTCTGTATGCCGCTCAGGCGGCGGCGAGCGGGTCGTGGCACGCCACCTCCCGCCCGATGTCCTGCCCCTGGCCGAGCGCCTGCAAGGCCGGGGATTGCTGCCGGCAGAGAGGCGTCACGGACGGACAGCGCGTGTGAAAATGGCAACCAGGAGGCGGATCGGCCGGTGACGGCAGTTCGCCACCCAACGTCGCTGCCTTGTCGCGCCGTGCCGCCCCGATCTCCGGGATCGCGTCGATCAGCGCCCGCGTGTACGGGTGCGCCGGCCGGGTGAACACCGCCTCCGCAGGGCCGACCTCGACGATGCGGCCGAGATACATCACGGCGATGCGGTCGGAGATATGGCGGACCACCTGCAATCCATGGCTGATGAACAAGTAGGTCAGGCCCAGCTCGTCCTTGAGCGACGTCAGCAAGTTCACCACCTGCGCCTGCACGGACACGTCGAGCGCGGAGACCGCTTCGTCCAGCAGCAACACGCGCGGCCGGGTCACCACCGCCCGGGCGATCGCCACACGCTGTCGCTGGCCGCCCGACAGCGTGTGCGGAAAGCGGCCGCTCCAATCCGGATCGATGCTGACCTGGGCCAACACGTCATGCACCCGTGCCCGGCGCTCCGCGGCAGACAGCTTCGTGTGGACGAGCAGCGGCTCCGCCACCAGATCGCCGACCGTCCAGCGTGGGTCGAGCGAGCCGAACGGGTCCTGGAACACCATCTGCATATCGCGCCGCGCCGCGGGCGTCAGCGCCCGGCCGTCCAGCTCCAGCGACCCGGCGGAAGGCGCGTCGATCTGCATCAGCATCCGGGCCAGCGTGGACTTGCCGCAGCCGGACTCGCCGACCAATCCCAGCGTCTCGCCACGACGGATCTCCAGCGTCACGCCATCGACCGCGCGCACCGCGCACTGCGGCCTCCAGGGCAACCCGCGCGGCAGGGGAAAATGTCGGGAGACACCATGCAGGCTCAGCAGCACCCCGCCGTGCACCGGCCCCCCGGCCCCCTCCGACCTCTTCGCCGCCTCCTCCGGCTTGTCGTCCAGCGCACCGCTCTGCGGGTGCCAACACGCGATCCGTGTGCCGCCCAGGGGAAGCAGCGCCGGCACGACGCGGCCGCAAACCTCCGTGGCGGCGCCGCAGCGCGGGTGGAAGCGGCAACCGGTCGGGAGCTGCGAGAGGGCAGGAATGCTGCCGGGGATCGAGGGCAGCTTCGTGCCGCGCGGCAACCGCGATCCGACGACGGAGGCGAGCAGCCCGCGCGTATACGGGTGCGCCGGCCGACCGAAGAGCTGGTCCGCCGGCGCATCCTCGGCGATGCGGCCGGCATACATCACCACGATGCGGTCTGCGACCTGCGCCGCCACGCCAAGGTCGTGAGTGATCAGCAGGATCGCCATCCCGGTCTCGGCCTGCAACTCCCGCAGCAAGTCCAGGATCTGCGCCTGGATGGTGACGTCGAGCGCCGTGGTGGGCTCGTCCGCAATCAGCAGTTTCGGGCTGCAGGCCAGTGCCATCGCGATCATCGCGCGCTGGCGCATGCCGCCGGAAAGCTGGTGCGGCAGTTGATCCACCCGTAACGGCGCATCCGGGACATGCACTCGCCGCAGCAGCTCGATGGCCGCATGGCGGGCGGCCCGGCGCGACAAGCCTTGGTGCCGCCGCAGCACCTCGCCAATCTGTGTCCCCACGCTGAACAGCGGGTCGAACGCGGTCATCGGCTCTTGGAACACGATGCCGATGTGCCGTCCCCGCAACGCGCCCATTTCCCGCTGCGTCAACTTCGCGAGATTGCGCCCCTCCATCCAGACTTCGCCGGCGGTGATGCTGCCGCCGCGATGCTCCATCAGCCGCATGACCGAGAGCGCCGTCACCGTCTTGCCGCTGCCGGACTCGCCCACCAGGCACACCGTCTCCCCGGGTGCGACCGCGATGCTGACACTATCCGTGACCGATAACGGCCCTGCCGGTGTGGAGACGTCGATGCTGAGATCGCGGATGGTGAGCAGATTCGACATCTCAGAAGCTCCGCAGCCGTGGATCGAGCCGGTTGCGCAGCGCGTTGCCCAACAGGTTCACCGAGATCACCAGCGTGGTGATGGCCAGCCCAGGGAACGTGGCGAACCACCAGGCGACAGTGAGGTAGCTGCGCCCCTGGCTGAGCAGGAATCCCCAATCCGGCTGGTCATCGATCACGCCCAGGCCGATGAAGCTCAAGCTGGCGCCGATCAGGATAGAGCTGCCCAGCCCGAGCGTCGCCATGACCAGCATCTGCGAGATCGTGTGCGGCAGGACGTGGCCGAACAGGATCAGGCGGTGTCCGCTGCCGATCGCTTCCGACGCCTCGATGAACGGGCGCGCGCGCGTGGCCAACACCTGGGCGCGCATCACCCGGGCGTAGCGGGGCACCGTCACCAGTCCCACCGCGACGATGGTATTGGCGAAGCTCGCGCCCAATGCGGCCGCGATGATGATGGCCAGCAGGATGTCCGGCACCGACATCCAGGTGTCGAGCAGCCGCATCAGCACCATGTCGACCCGGCGCCCGCAATAGCCCGCGGCCAGCCCGAACGCGCTGCCCACAACTCCGCCCACCACCACGGCGAACGCGCCCATCAACAGCGACTGTCGGGTGCCGTAGACGATCAAGCTCAGAACGTCGCGGCCGAAATGGTCGCTACCGAGCCAGTGTGCGGCGCTTGGCGGCGACAGTACCGCGCTGTCCATGTCGGTGGCCGCATAGGGCGCGATCCAGTCGGGCGCCGCCGTGCAGGCCAGGATCGCCGCCATCGCGAGCAGCGGCAGCAGCAACCGCGGCTGCAACATCGGGGGCAGCCGGACCGCACGCGGCCGCAAGAGCGGCCCGGCAGAGATCACTGGAAGCCGGCTGACGTCCTCGCTCACCGCCTCAGCGCCCCACCCGCAAGCGCCGGTCGATCAAGCCATAGGAAACATCGACCACGAGGTTCAGCAGCACGAACAGGATCGAGATGAGCAGCACCGCACCCTGCAGCACCGGGATATCCTTCACCCCCACCGCATCCACCACCGTCCGGCCCAAGCCCTGCCGCGCGAACAGCGTCTCCACCACCACGGTGCCGGACAGCAGCTCACCCAGGATGATCCCCAGCAACGTCACCACGGGGATCAGCGCGTTCCGCAGCACATGGCCGAACAGCACCTGCCGCTCCCGCAGCCCCTTGGCGCGCAGCGTGGTGACGAACGGCTCGTCCAGCACGTCCAGGACGCTGTCGCGCACCATGCGCATCAGCCGCCCTGCCGCGATCAGCCCCAGGCATGTCGTGGGTAGGACAAGCTGCGCGAAGCTGCCGTTGCCGATCGCCGGGAGCCATTGCAAGGCCACCGAAAACACCAGGATCAGCAGGATGCCGAGCCAGAAGGACGGCATGGAGGTCAGGAACAGCATCACCGACTGGATCACCTGGTCCAACCAGCGGCCGCGCTGCACCGCGGCGACCACGCCCAGCGTGACACCCACCACCAATGCCACCAGCGTGGACATCAGGGTCAACGACAGCGTCGCCGGCGCCTGGTCCCAAAGCCGCCGCCACACCGGTTCCCGCGTCGCAAACGAGACGCCGAGATCGCCGTGTTCCAGCCCCGCGAGATACGAGCCATACTGCGCCCATAACGGGCGATCCGTGCCGAGGTGTTGGCGGATGCGCGCGATGGTTTCCTCCGTCGCGCCGTCCCTGGCAACCAGCACGGCCGGGTCCCCGGGAAGCCAGTGCAGTACCAGGAACACCAGGGTGATGGCGCCGAACACGACGGCAACCGCCCCCAGCAGCCGGTGGAGAATGAAGGTCACCAAGTCACGCTGCCAGCCAGGCGCCGTGGAACTCCGGAAACCCGTGCGTATCGATCGTGACGCCATTGACCTTATCGGTCGTAGCGATGTTGTAGAGCAGGACGTAGATCGGGATCGAATACGATTTCTCGATCAGCTTACGCTGGACCTTGGTGTAGAGGGCGATCCGCTCCGGCCCGTCCGGCGCCCGCGTCCCGGCGCGCAGCCAGGCGCTGATCTCCTGATCGTCGACCTTGGACACGGAGGAGCCTGGACGGCCATCCGGCAAATGGAGCCGGCGCAACACGTCCGGATCCGGCGCGAACTGGCTGGCACCGGCAAGGTCGTAGTCGCCGCTGGTCAGCTTCTGCCGATAGGTCCCGTCCGGCTGGCTGTCGATGGTCAGCGCGAAGCCGCTACGCTGAAGCTGCCGGCGCGCAAGCTGCACGACGTCGAGCCGCTTTTCCCGATTGCCTTGGGTGTCGGCGAAGCTGACGGTGAGGCGTTTGCCGTCCTTCTCCCGCACGCCGCCCGCCCCGGGCTTCCACCCTTTGGCGTCGAGGATGCGCGCCGCTTCCGCCGGGTCGGGCTTCCAGGAATGCGCCAACGCCTTGTCCGCGGAGGCATATAATGACGGCGACAATGGTCCCCAGGCCCGCGGCTCGGTCCCAAGATAGATAACCCGCACCAGCGCATCCACATCCAGCGACAGGCGGAAGGCCCGCCGGACATCCTCGTCGTCCCACGGCGCCTTGGCGACATTGAGATAGAAGGCGTAACCGTTGTTCAGCAGCTCCTTCTCGATCCAGCGGATGCCTTCCGTCTTGCGCAATCCCGCCACGTTCTGCGGCGGGATTGCATCGACCGCTTGCACCTGTCGGCTTTGCAGTGCGGCCACGCGAGTCGACTCCTCGGGCACGTTCTTGAACGTCAGCTTGTCCAGATAGGCCGCCCCTGTATGCGCGGCCGTGGGCGGCGCGCAGTCGTAGGCGTCGAATCGCGCCAAGGCGATCTCCACCCCTTGCTGGAGCGACAGCAGGCGGAATGGCCCGGTCCCGATCGGGTTGGTCGCGATGGCGTCGCCGAACTTCTGCAGCGCCGCCGGTGAAATGATGCCGAGCGTGGTCTTGGACAGGTTCCGCAGCAGCGGTGTGAATGGCTCGGTGAGGCGGATACGCACGGTGTCGGGCGCCAGCACGTCGGCCCCGGCATAAGGGCCGATATCCGGCAGCGCGGTCAGGGCGTTCTTCGGGGCGGCGATGCGATCGAGGTTTGCCTTCAGCGCCTCCCCGTCGAAGGCGGTTCCGTCATGGAAGCGTACCCCGGAGCGCAGCTTGAATGTATAGCTCTTGCCATCCTCTCCGATTTCCCAGGAGGTCGCGAGCCATGGACCCACCGACTGATCAGGCAGCAGAACCGTCAGGCTGTCGAAGATCGAGCGGAAGACCCGGTTGTGCGGAGCGAAGCCCGAGTTATGCGGATCCAGGACAAAGGTGGACACCGCGGCGCCATCCAGGCCGAAGATCAGCTCGCCACCACGGCGGGGCGCGTCTTGCGCGCTTGCCGCCGTGCCGGACAGGAGCGAGGCCCCGGCGAACAAGCCGAGGCTACGGCGGGACATCATCGGTTTGGCTGCCCCGTTTCGGTCAAAGATCGGCGTAGAGCGTCTCGTCGGCGATCAGCACGCGCTCCATGAGCCGCGGGAAGTCACCGTAATTCCGCACCGCGTAGTGGACAGCCGCACGGTTGTCCCAGAAGGCGAGCGCGCCTGGCGTCCAGCTGAAACGCACCTGATATTCGGGCCGCCGATACTGATCGAGGACGACGGTCAGCAGGTCCGCGCTCTCTGCACGGTCGAGACCGATGAGGTGCGGCCTCTGGGTGAAGTTCGCCCAGAGGATCTTCTCCCCGGTCTCCCGATGCGTGCGCACGATGGGATGCGCGACGATCGGGTAGTCGTGCCCGGCGCGCAGCAGCTTCTCCCGGTAGTCATGCGTGACATGCAGCCCCTCGAGGCGCTGCTTCACGTCTTCGGGCAGCCCCTCATAGGCAAGATGGGCGTCCGTCCAGATCGTGTCGCCGCCGACCTCGGGCAAACGCACCGCGCGCAGGATGGCGCCCCAGGCCGGAACCAACCGCCAACTCGTGTCGGTATGGTAGGAGTCGCGGACCTTGTCGCCTTCGCGGATGCGGGTCTGCTCGATGCTCTTGAAGCGTTCGGCGACGATGTCGTGGACCGCCTCGGTGCTTTTCGCGTCAGAGCTGGCGGCGCTGGGGTGGGTATAGAGCGGGCCAAACTCGCGCGCGAAGGCCTGATGCTGCTCGCGATCCAGATGCTGGTCGCGGAAGAACACCACCTTGTAACGCAGCACCGCGTCCCGAATGGCCTGCCGGTCCGCAGCGCTCAACGGTTCGCGGAGATCAACGCCGCTGATCTCCGCGCCGATGGTGGGTTGGAGTGGACGGACACTCAAGCTGGTCGGAGCAGCATGGGAAGGGGTGGACTGACGGACAGACTGGAGAGCTGCGCTCATGTTTCGCTTCCGGGTTCAGTTGAGGGGCGCGCCGACTGGACGCTGAACTTGCTTGCCTCCGATCGGTAAACGATCTCGATTTCTGCCGTCAACGAAGCTGATTAGACCGCCTTATCTCCCGCAGCTTGATGATGAATTCTTGAATTATTGAGGCAGATCAACAAGATGTACGAGTTCCGCAAACCAAAGCAGAAGACAGCGGCAGCGTCGCCAGCCTGCTTTAGAAATTCCAGTTCCAAGCACCATGCAATCTTTGATAGATCTTACTTCACGCAATTGGACGTTCGTTAGCCCGCACCAGCCGCTTGCGCGGCCGTCGCCGATGACGGACGGACAGGCTAGGTTCAGGAAGGCAAGCTGCGGCCGCCCAATCATCCGCCCAAGCGCCTCCGGACCACCATCCTGATTGGCACTGACAAACCGTCCAGATCGTAGCGCTACAATGTTTCGACGTTTGGGAGCAGTCATCCAAAGCAATCGAAGGTGAGATGTTAAGCGTCCTGATCTTCAAGGATAAAAAGGTCTTCGACGATAATCGGAGATAAGTCTGCCGTCGGCCGACGTCCTGCGCCATCTCGGCAGGAAACGCCCTTCAGCTGCGAGTATGTGAGGCCGACCATTTGCCGCTATCCTATAGCGGCTCCCAAAGGTCGATTACCGCTTGCAGCATATGCCTATATGCCACATTCAGCCCGGTTGGCCCGGCGATCTTCAGTCGCCCCTGTTCATTCAATGCAGCCTGGAAAGCTAGGTAAGCGGCCATGTCGTACCGGGGGATGACCTTGATGCAGGCGTGGATCTCCGGATCATCCGGCAGGAACAACACCACGCCGAGCCGTCCGTCTCCCGCCTGGACATCTATGTTGCAGGCGGTGCCCGGTACCTGCTCCATGATCGCTGGAAGCGAGTGCGCGATATAGTTGATCGGCATGAACACGTCCCCTGTGATCTCCGCGGCAAGTGGCAGCGCCACCTTCCGGGCTTCCAAGCCGTGCCCCTTTAAGTTCCCGGCTACCACCGACAGGACATCCGTCTCCATCGCGAGCTCGCACACGACCACCGGTGGATGGGCCGGCGCCGCCGAACCGTTCCGGCGCCAGTAGCGGAGCAGGTTCCGCAGTTCGCCCGCGTTCAGGGCGACTGCGGGCAGGGCCGCCTCGTCCCCCCTCCTGACCACCGCACGATACCGCTTCCGTGCCCAACCGAAATTCACCAGGATTGTCAGAGTTGGCCGGATTTGCTGGCCGCCCCCGAGGAAAGCCTGGAGGAGTCCGGGATTGTATGTCCGCAGCACGGGCGTTGCCTGCCTGTGTACCCTTGCCCTGTCAGCGATGCGTACCTGTGCCCGCGCATCGATCACGGCCTCCTCGAACGTGTAGGACAACTCGTCCCGTTCCTGCCCAAGCTCGAATCCGTGTCGCGCCATAAGTTCGGAAACCTCGGGGTCTATCTGGAGGTAAGTGCGGGAGCTTGCGACGCGCGCGTCCAACCATGCCCGGACGATGTCGAAGAGGGCCGCATGGGTCAGTTCCGTCTTTCGGGAGCCGCTCGCCGTAGGCCATTCGTCGGGATCGTGGATGTCCTTCCAATCAATCCCGTTATCCGCGCAGCGGGCCAAGGTCTCGCGTACCATGCCATCGACCCATTTGTCCGCACTCATGTTGGCAATTGCCTGGACCGCGGACCGGAGCCTGGAGCTCGGGCCCAGAACGTCGGCCAGCGCGCCCGGCCGCCTACCTGTCAGGCTTGCCGCCCGGGAAAGCCTGGGCGAGGAGAAGGCCCAATAGGCGATCGGCCAGGCAATGGCCAAGCGCAACCACGGCGCCCTTGCGTGCGGATCAAGGAGGTCGCCGAACACGGCATAGTAGCCCGCATAGTCCAGAGGCAGGCGAGCACGCTCCTTAAGCGCGGAATTGTTCCCCTCGAACTTTTCGTCTTCGTGGTAGGTCTCCAGGTAGACGATGCCCATGTACGTTGCGATAGCTTCATGGGCCGCGCGAGTCTCGGCGAATAGGTACTTCGAAAGCGCCTTGTTAATCGGCCGCATAGCCGGGATTTCGGCGTCCGCCGCCAGGCGCTGGACTAGGAGGTGAAACAGGCCATCGGCCGTTTCGTAGAAAATCCGGTCGTGGATCATTTCGTGTAGATGCGTGGACGCGCTTGCACCCTGGTCGTCGAAGATCGCCCGCTCCATTCCGGAATGGGAACCGACCCTCCTTAACGCACGCTCTTCAGGTTTGTCGTACATGGGCGATATCCGATGCCCGTAGGACCTGATACGGACGGGCAGCGTTCAGCGTGGCAAGCCGCTGATCGATTTGCCATAGCCGCTCAGCAGGGTCGCCACCGTGGGAAGCTGTTCCAGAAGAGGAACCGGCGGTCCGTGCGTCAAGCCGAGGCTGGGACGTTCAAACAGTGCCAGGCAAACTTCGCCGGGATCGTGCCGGGATTGGTAAGCGATCCCGTCAGGGGCCGAGGGATGATCCCAAAGCGCGTCCGCCCATGCACCACATGGCCCGTAGGGCCCGGTCGATACCGAATTGTCGCAGCCGACCTGCTGCAAGCCTGTACCGTGCAGGCGGACCAGCTTCAGGTCACGTCCGCTGCGGAGCACGGTGGAAGCCCGGTCCGCGATCTCGTGGTAGGACACGACCTTGCGCGCGGGATTCCGTAGCACCGTCTCTACGACGGCCCCGGCAAAGCCAAGGCCAACGTAGAGGACGCCAAAAACGCCGGCCGTGCTGTCGAACCGATACGTTGGCGGGTTCCCGGGACCTGGCCCGAAGAAGAGCGGTCCGTGTGTCAGCCGGTGTATCCGGTAGAGGGGTGTCGCCGAGGGAATCTGGTGAACGGGGAGGTCGGTTTTTTTCAACCACGCCGGCGGCAGCGGCGCCTCGCCGGATGGGCCGCGAACGGCAGGTGCCGCGCGGCTCACCCGAAGCCGTCGCCGCGCTCGATGCGGACAAGGCGGTCCAGTGCGTCGGTCCACCCATCGGCCTTCAACTCGTCCAGCGGGCTCCTTCCGCCGAGGGTCGTGTCTGCCGCCAGGATAAAGTCCAAAACTGCCCAAGGGTCAGCCTCGGACAGGGCGCCGAGAAGCTTCGTCAAACCTGCGACGACCTCATGCGCCGGTTCCGCGAACTGGCAGCGGGGATACTGCCAATCCCCCCGCTGACGGAGCGCAAGCAGACAATGGGTCCGCCGCCGCTTGTCCACGGCCTGGCGGCTGATGCCCAACAGGGTGCCGGCGTCTCCCGAGGTGAACGTGCCCCCGGCCGCTTCCAGCAGCTCCTCCCTGTGCTCCGCGTTCCGCACGATCAGCGGGGCAAGCGGTTCGAGTTCCGAAACGGCCACGCCGATCCCGGCGCTGTCCCCAAGCACCCGGGCAAGCGCCCCGACATCGGTGGCGGCTGCAAGCGCGGTTGTGAGGCTTTCGGTCGAGGCCTGGGATGCTATCCGGTTCACCGCGTCGAGCGTTCGGCGCTGGAAGGCCGCGCGAACGGGATCGGCGCTCAGCATGAAACCAAGTGTGACCGTGTCGCCGCGTTTGGTCCGACGGGCCATGAGAACTCCGGTTGTCTTGATCAAGATATCCGTACGGTGTTACTGGGTCAACTCCTTCGCTCGATCGTGCAGCAGGTAGGTGGTTGAGAGCGACTACCAAGGTCGGCGTCGTACGGCGTCGCCACTAGTGGTTCCGGTGCCCCCCTCGCCACGACAGCTATTCCGGCGAGCAAAAAGGTTTAGGGGGCGCTTGAGGTCTGGGCGAAGTCGCCGGCGAGCGCGGGATCTTTCCCCCAGGCCGGTTTTACGCGCAACGCCCGGAGACCGGGCGTCGCGGCCCGGCTGGCCTAGCCGCCGCCCAGATGCGCATAACCTGCATCGCAAATGAAATCGGCGTTCTTCCCCGGAGGCGGATGGGTAGACGAGAGCAAAGGTCAAGGGATGGACCTGAGAGTCGCGGCTCCGGCGCTGGGAGCGGGAATGCCGGGGATGAAGCGGCGCGTCTCCGGTCGGAATCGGCCGAGGCGAAACGTGAGATCGGGGGCATGAGGGGGCAGGTCGGACAGCGCACCTAGAACTCCGGAGTCGCTACCTCGTACAAACATGTTGCCACGCATTCCGATTGACATCGGTCACGACAGCTACGCCGCAGCCTCACTGCCTGCCGTCTCTTGACCTCGCCTGACCTGGATCGTGTCCCAGGCCCTGTCCTGCTGGACGGTGATGCTGCCCT
>CAXTJW010000034.1:0-18418 GCA_964244305.1 uncultured Acetobacteraceae bacterium | reverse complement strand
CAGCGCGCCTACGAGATGAACAGCCGGGTGATCACGACCAGCGACCAGATGCAATCCACGCTGACGAACTTGCGGTGATGGGCATGAAAATTCTGGCGGTTCTCCTCGCGTGCTGCGCGCTCCCGGCCGGTGCGGCGACGCTGCGGCCCTTCGCAACCCTGTCCGGTCCGGTCGTGACCTTGGCCGATATCTGGGACGGCGGCGGGGACCGAGCGCTTGGCCCCTCCCCCGCGCCCGGAGCGCGCATCACGGTCGAGGCCCGGCAGTTGGAGGCGATCGCACGGCAGTTTGGCGTCGATTGGCGGCCTGGAAGTGCGGGGGACCGAGTGGTGCTGGACCGGCCAGGCCGGGCGCTGGGTCGAGACGATGTGGTGCGACCGCTGCGTGCGGCGCTGACGACGGCCGGGGCACCGCGGGACGGCGATTTAGACCTGCCGGGCTTTACGGCGCCCATGGTGGGCCTGAACGCTGCAACGTCGGCGGAGGTGTCGCAACTGGAATTTGACGGCGAGAGCGGGCGGTTCACCGCATTGGTCAACGTGGTCGCCGACGGTGCGCCCGCCGCTCAGATGCGCCTTTCCGGCCGTATGCTGGAGATGACCGAGCTGCCGGTGCCGCGCCGACGCATGATGCCCGGCGATGTGGTGAGGCCTGACGACCTAGAATGGGTCCGGCTGCGAGCGGCCCAGGCGAAGGGCGACGTCGTGCGTGCGATGCGCGACGCGGTCGGCCTGGCGTTGCGGCATGCCGTTCAGCCGGGCCAGCCGATCCTGCTCGTGGATCTCGGCCGCCCCACGGTGGTGCAAAAGGGCACGCCTATGGTGCTCGCGCTTGATAGCCCGGGCATCCAGTTGACCGCCCAGGGCGTCGCCATGGAGCCGGCCGGGCTGGGCGAACTCGTGCACGTGCTGAACCCGGCGTCGCGCGTCGTGGTGGAGGCGGAGGTCACTGGGCCCGGCCGCGGGCGGGTCATGCCGGGCACCTCGCCCGTGAATGCGACCGGACTTCTGCCGACAGCATCGCGGTTGCAGTCCCAGGTGGCCTCGCGATGAGGGCCCTGATGGCAGTGTTGCTGCTGCTCCCGGGTTGCGGCGCATTGACCCGGCTGTCGGAGATCGGAAAGCCACCGACGATGACGCCGAGCGGCGACCCGACGGCCGACCCAAGCTACCGTCCGATCAGCCTACCCATGCCGCGGCCACAAACGGCTCCGGCGGAGGCAAATAGCCTTTGGCGGTCGGGCAGCCGAGCCTTTTTCCGGGATCAGCGGGCCGCGGCGGTCGGCGACATCGTGACGATCCTGGTCAACATCACCGACGGTGCGGATCTCAAGAACCAGTCGAACGAGGGCCGCACCGGGCAGGAGAGCATGGGGTTGCCCAACCTGCTTGGGTTCGAGGCCGCCCTGCCCCGGATGCTGGCCAAGGCGGCGAACGCAAGCCAGCTGGTATCCGCCAACAGCGCCGGGACAGCGACCGGCACCGGCGCAATCAAACGTGCCGAGACCGTGACGCTGCGACTGGCAGGCGTAATCGTGCAGGCCTTGCCCAACGGAAATCTGGCGGTGGCGGCGCGTCAGGAGGTACGGGTGAACAGCGAACTCCGGGAGCTGCAGGTGAGCGGGGTAATCCGGCCGCAGGATATCGCCAGCGACAATACCATTCGACACGACCGCTTGGCGGAGGCGCGGATCGCCTATGGCGGGCGCGGGCAGATTTCGGACGTGCAGCGACCACGCTATGGTCAGCAGCTGTTGGACGTGCTGCTGCCGTTTTAAGAAATATGCTTCTCGTCGCTGGGCGTCTCTCGCCAATAAGGGGCAGGAGACGTCGCCGGCCAAATTGCGATCGTCGAGAGCCTCGCCTTGCGAACGATCGCAAGGTATGCCCCGCCAGCAAACAATACCGGCCCGGTGCTGCGCGCGGGATTAACAGAGGTGTTTGTGACCGAGTTCGAAATAAGATGGATCAGGGTCAGCGCCAGCCCAATCGCGATTGGCGCAAGTCCGAAGGGCGCGCGAGACCTGGTAGCGCCCAGAATAACGATAAGGAAAAAGAAGGTCATCAGCACCTCCGTTAGGAGCGCGGACGCTGTTATAAGGCTGGTGAGAGGCGCTGCCCCGGCGCCATTTTAGCTGAACTGCCCATCACAGTGGAAAGCTGAAGCTGTTCGGCGTCCAGTTTGGCCAGCATCGGCGTGCATGCGGAATGGCAGAACTGTCCAGAACAGCTAGTTTGGACAGTTCGGAAATGTGCTCAGGACCCAAGCACATCGGGTATTTCGTAGATTCTTGAATGCGATTGGCCCGAAATGGCGGCATGTAGCAGGACTGTTGAGAATGGGCCAACACGACACGCTGCCACGGGTCGAGCAGGCTGCGCCCGGTGCCACGGTGGATTTTTCGCTCGGGAAAGAACTCGCTGCGCAGGTTACGGAACGCGGTCGCGCGGCTGATGCCGAGGTGACGCGCGATCACCCGGCCCGACCAGCCCTGGCGACGGAGCGCCCACACCTGCTCATGTACGGTGGCGCGCCGGTCCCGACGTTCTGCAGCCAGAACCCGTGCCTTTGCTTGCGGCTGGGCAGGCGGAATGGACACGGTGCCGCGCTCGGCAGCCACGGCATCGCGGCGGGCCTGCTCGGCTGCACGCAGGTCCCTAGCATGGGCGGCAAACACCACCTCCAGCGCCTCAGCCAGGTTCTGCAGCAGATGGAAGCGGTCGGCGACCTGGACGGCAGCGGGCGCACCGTCGCGGGCACCCTTGGCATACGCACCAGCGCGATCGCGCGACATCACGGTGACGCCGGGGTGCTCGCGCAGCCAGGTGGTCAGCGTGCCCGCTTCGCGGCCGAGCAGCAGCGCCACCGGCCGGTGCTGGTCGAGGTCCACCAGCACGATGCCGTAAGTGTGCCGTTTGCGCAGCGCCCAGACACCCACACCCAATGCGGACGGCGTCACAGTGTTGGGCAGGGGCGCGCGTCGGACCAGGCGCAGCAGCGTGTTGCGGCTGGCTTCCAGCCCGAGCTTGCCGCCAAGGCGCATGCCAGCCGCGCCACCAAGCGCCAGGCTCGTGGCCGTCAGGCGCCCGGTGAGGCGCGTCGTCTTGCGCGCCCACGGTGCTGCAACGCCAGGCAAGCGTTCGGCAAAGAGGCGTCGCTCGCATTGGGCGTTGTCGCAAAACAGGCGTCGAACGCTCATTTGGATCGTCACGGCATACTCGCCCCAGGGCAGGTCGGCGAGCGTCCGCTCGTAGCGACTGTGGATGCGCTTGGATCGCTTGCCGCAGAGCGGGCATCGCGCCGTAGCCTGATGCGCATGAAGGTTGAGGATGATGGCGGATTGGGCGGGCTCAATAGGGTCAACGAGCGTGAGCCGGTTCAGGCCGATAAGGTCGCGCCCAGCCGCCGATAAGCGCGAGCCGCTACATGTAGGTTTTCAGCCATTCTTTGAATCTGTCACGCCACTCGACTGGACGTTCCATCATGGGCGTGTGTCCGGCCTCAATGTAAACCGCACGGCTGATGCGAAGATGCTCGACGAGGATACCCACGTCGGCCGAAGTACGAACATGATCCAGACTGCCGTGAATGATCAACGCCGGACACTGTATCCCGGACAGGGCGGGCACGAGATCGATTGAGCGGAGGGACACCGCAGCCGCCAGCACAGCGTCTCGGGAGCAGCGATCGGCGTAGTCGTCCAGGGATGACAGGATGCCGGGCGGGGGAAGCGTGGCGAAGCACCGGCGAACCTGGGCGCGGCGAAGGTCCGTGCC
Organism: uncultured Acetobacteraceae bacterium; assembly: GCA_964244305.1. Taxonomy (GTDB): domain Bacteria; phylum Pseudomonadota; class Alphaproteobacteria; order Acetobacterales; family Acetobacteraceae; genus CAHJXG01. The sequence continues at coordinate 14,642 of CAXTJW010000034.1, read as the reverse complement.
CCAATTCTCGACGATGCGTTTGGGATAACCCGGATCGCCCTGGTTGCGCGTGTTGGCTCCTGTATTGGACAGCACGAGGCCGGCCACCCGCCGGGATAGCTGGGCCGCCTTGATACAGACCGCACCCCCCGAGGAGTGGCCGACCAAGATGGCGGAGGTCAGCTCCAGGTCCTCTAGGAGGGATGCGACCCTCTCCGCAACTTTGTCTATTTCCCAGGGCCCCGGGCTCGTCATCCAAGAGAGTGCGCTCCACTGGCGGTCGTCCGGGAACAAGGAGCCGGCGAAAATCTCGGGCGACAGGAGCGTGCCCGGCACGCAGAGTATTGCTGGACGGCCAGGATCGAGCGGTCGCGTCAGATACAGGCCGGAACGCGAGCTGAACTGTTCGCTCATGTCTAAACCTGAACCGTTCCGAAGACGATCGTGCTCGCAAGCATGAGGAGGCCAACCGCCCAATACCAGAAGATACTCCGGCGGAGATACTCGCCGATGTCGCAGCCAGCCAAGCCGACAGCCAAGTAGGCGGTCGGCACGGCCGGGCTGACAGAGAAGCTGACGCTCTCTCCCAGCATCATGGCATGAGCGACTGACATCGGCGGTATCCCGTGCTCGGCAGCGATCCCGTTCACCATTGGCATGAGCCCCAAATAGTATGCGTCCGGGCTAAATAAGATGCCCAGTGGCAACGAGAACACGCCGATGATGACGTGGATGTATCGCCCCAGCGCCGCGGGTATGATGCTCGTCAGCATTTGCGAGAGCTGGGTCAACATTCCGGAGTTGTCCATGATGCCCAGGAACGAACCGGCCGCCAACATGAGCACACCCATTGTCAAGGCTTCTGGGGCATGGCGCTTGATCTGTAGTAACTGCTGCTGCGCCGTCCGAAAATTGACGAACAAGGCGATAGCCAGTGCGGCAAGAAAGATGAGCGCGGGCGGGAATGCCGTGAGAATAAGCGCAGCTACGGCTCCGACCGTCAGGGCCACGTTGAACCAGTAGAACGCAGTTCCCGTCCGCTGCCCATCATTCTGCTGAGGCGCGTCCAGTTGGCCTGGCGTCTCCGGCCGGCCGGCCGGCGTTTCGTGATGCGGCGGCACTCCCGCCAGCCGCCGCTCTTCCCGCTTGCCGACGTAGAAGGCGAGCGCCAGCGCCGCGACTACGCCGGTCAACTCTGTCGGGATCAGTGGCAGCCACAGCGCGACAGGCTGAAGGTGGAGCGCTAATGCGGTTCTGCCAACCGGGCCGCCCCACGGAGCGAAGTTCACCGCGCCTGCCGACACTCCGGTTATCATCAGCAGGTCGTATGGGCTGAGCTGCAGGCGGCGGTAAACCGGTAGGAAGGTGGGAATTGTGATGAGGAAGGTCGCTGCACCGATGCCTTCCAGGTGCGCCAGGACGGCGACGAGGGAGGTCGCGACCGTGACCCGGACCACCCGGTCACCAGCAAAGCGCAGGAGATAGCGCACCAAGGGCTCGAAAATGCCGGCCTGCCGCACGACGGAGAAGAATAGGATCGCAAAAATGAACAGCGTCGCGATAGGGACAACGGCAACGGATCCCTTCTGGGCAAAACCGGCGATCTCGGCTGGCCGGAAACCTGCCACTAGGGCGGCCACCATCGGTACCAGCGATAATACGACGAGGGGGGCCGCGACGCCCCTGACCAGGCAATAGACAATCACCAAAATAGTAATCAGACCGATAAAGCCTATCACGCGGCGCCTCCCTACCTTTGAATGCTTGAGCATTCATTCTTGTCTTGGACCTGCTAGGCGGGGCGCCATGGAGTGCACCGCTCACGCATGGCTGTGCGCTTCTCGAACACGAGCTTATCCGGCGGACCAGATCCGCTCGGCAGAGACGCCATAAAGTGCGCCGGTCGCGACAAGATCGGCGATGGTGTCGCCGGGTAAGGCTAATCCAGTAACGCGGTTCTGCGCGTCGTTCCGCGCTTCCAGTTCGCCCGGATAGACGACCTCGCTGAACCCTTTGGCCAAAGGCACGGACTTTAATTCGGCGATGTAGCGCTCCATCCGATTGCCGAATTCGGCCATCGGCTGCATGGCCGCAATGTCGAGCGCGATCATCATCTGCCCGGCGCCGCTGCGATGTTCCGTCTGATACGGGCCATGCACCCCGGTCCCGAAGGCCGATCCGGTCAGCACGCCGGATAGCATGTCCATCACGACGGCGATGGCGTATCCCTTGTGCTGGGCCATCGGGAGGATGATGCCCTCGATCGCGGCGGCGGCGTCGGTGGTTGGCGCACCTTCGGCGTCGATTGCCCAGCCTTCCGGGATCGGCTGGCCTTTCTGCCGCGCCAGGTAGATCTTGCCGCGCGCCACACCGGTGTTGGCGATATCGAGAACCATCGGCGCCAGCTTCCCCGCGGGAGCGGCCCAGGACCACGGATTGGTGCCGACAGTCTTCTTCCGGCCGCCCCACGGAGCCATGGCCGGGCTTGCATTGGTGGAAAGGAAGCCGACACAGCCGGCGCGGGCGGCCATCAGCGTGAAATACATCGCCGTGCCGAAATGGTTGGAGTTGCGCAGCGCGACGGCGCCGATGCCGTGCGCCTTGGCCCGGCGGATCGCATCCTGCATTGCATGCGCCGTCAGCACCTGCCCCATCGCGTCCCGGCCATCAATCACGCCAATCGCGCCAGCGTCGACCGCGAACTCCGGCGCTGCCACCGGATCGCAGACGCCGGCCTTCAGGCGGGCGACATACCAGGACAGCCTCATCACGCCGTGCGACTGGTGGCCCCAGAGGTCCGCCTGGACGAGCGTGTCCGCGGCGAGGCGCGCATCGGCCTCAGGCATGCCGACAGCGGCATAGACGGCGGCGGCAAAGTCCAACAGGCGCGCGGGATCAGCGGGGCGGGCTTCGGTCATCGCATTTTCCTCAGGCAGGGGATCGGGTGTGAATGGCGAGCTCACGGCCGAGGAACCGGGCGCTGATCCGGGCGCTGGCTGCGGTAACGTTGAATGGCCGGGACACGGTGCCGGTCGAGATAATGCTGCCCTTCGGCAGAATCATGCCGCGCTCTCGCGCGATGGCCACGAGATCGGCCAGGGCACTGGCCGGGTCGGTCACATCGTCACCAGTGACAGCACGTGCCTTCTCTTCACCGTCGACAAGGACGATCAGGCTTTCCACCAGGGCGGGGATCTCTGACGTCGCGATCGTGTCGCCCAGCACCACGGCTTGGCAGGCGCCGTTGTCGGCGGCAAAGCTGGGCCAACCGACGGCGCGGCGGTCCATGAAACGGGACAGGACCAGTTCGAACGAAACGAGGGTCTCGGAGACCGCATCCAGGACTGGGAACGCCGGCTCGTTCGGCAAGATGTCGCGGCCCAGGATGTAGGCGATCTCGAACTCGACCGTCACAGGTGCTGCATTGGGCAGCTCCACCGTTTCACCATCGCGATACAGCGCGTTCGCCGGGATGCGCCCGGCCACCGAGCGGCCGACGCCAAGATCGCGCTTTTGGGCTTGGCTTCCGATTCCAAGCTTCCAGCCGACCGACGACAGGCCCATTTGCTGCATCAGGCGGTCCTGGATGTCGTAGCCCTGTGCCATCGTCTGCGGCCGCGCGGCTTCAGGGAGCTCTGTCATCAATAGGCCGCCGCGCCAGGCTTGCGCGAGGATGGACGCCGCCTTGTTGGGATCGAATGCTCCATTCATGGGGCCTTGTCTCCGGCCAGGAAGTCAAAGTCGCAGCCGTCCGGCGCCTGCGTGACGGTGTTGCGATAGAGCGCTTTATAGCCGCGGGTTGGCTTCGGCGGCGGCGTGAAGTTTTGCAGGCGGCGCGCGATCTCGGCATCGTCCACGAGCAGGTCGATCCGCTTCTCGGCGACCGAAAGGCGGATGCGGTCGCCGTTGCGCACTGCGCCGAGCGGTCCGCCGATGGCGGCCTCCGGCGCCACGTGCAGCACGATGGTGCCGAACGCCGTGCCGGACATGCGGGCGTCTGAGATGCGGACCATGTCCTTGACGCCCTGTTGCGCCAGCTTCTTGGGAATGGGCAGATAGCCAGCCTCCGGCATTCCGGCTGCTTGGGGCCCTGCGTTCTGCAGCACCATGATATCGCCGGGCTCGACATCAAGCCCAGGGTCGTCGACCCGCGCCGCCATGTCCTCCAGGCCAGTGAACACCACGGCCCGGCCTTCGCTTTCGAACAGGGCGGGGGTTGCCGCGGCCCGCTTGAAGATCGCGCCGTCGGGTGCCAGCGAGCCCCGAAGCGCGATCAGCCCGCCGACGGGTGAGACCGGATCGTTGAATGGGCGAATGACCGCGCGATCGATCCAGTCGAGCGATTCGGCCAGGCGGTCGGCCAGCACGGTGCCCTCGACATCGGCCGTGTCCAGGTGCAGCAGCGGCTTCAATTCGCGCAGCACCGCGCCGACGCCGCCGGCTGCGTGGAAGTCTTCCATGTAGCCTTCACCGACCGGCTTCAAATCGACCAGCACCGGCGTCTCGTCGGAGATCTGGTTCATCCGCTCCATCGAGATCCGGATGCCGAGGCGGCCGGCGATGGCAGTCAGGTGCACGATGGCGTTGGTGGAGCCACCGATGCACATCAGCACGCGCAGGGCGTTCTCGACAGACTTCTCCGTGATCACCTGGGACGGCGTGATGCGGGTCGTTAGCAGCCGGACCGCCGCGGTGCCGCTCTGCTCGGCTGCCACGAGGCGATGTGCATTCACCGCCGGGATTGCAGCCGTCCCGGGGAGTGACATGCCGAGTGCCTCCGCGATGCAGGCCATCGTGCTCGCCGTCCCCATCACCGCGCAGGTGCCGGCGGTGACGGAGAGCTGCGCCTCAATCTCGTTGATCTGTCGCGTGTCGATCGTTCCTGCGCGATACTTGCCCCAGAAGCTCCGGCAGTCCGTGCAAGCCCCCAATCGCTGACCGTGATAGCGGCCGGTGCTCATCGGCCCGGTAACGAGCTGGATGGCCGGGATGTTGGCTGATGCGGCCCCCATCAACTGGGCCGGCACCGTCTTGTCGCAGCCGCCGATCAGCACCACGGCATCCATGGGCTGGGCACCGATCATCTCCTCGGTATCCATCGCCATGAGATTGCGGTACATCATGGATGTCGGGTTCAGGAACACCTCACCCAGCGAAACCGTGGGGAAGGGGCGTGGCAAGGCGCCGGCGGCCAGCACGCCACGCGACACTGCTTCGACCAGCTCGTCCATCGTGCGATGGCAGTTGTTGAAGCCGGATGGGGTCATGGCGATGCCGATGATCGGCTTTGCCAGCATTTCCGTTGACAGGCCCATCGAGCGAGCGAAGGAGCGGCGCAGGTAGCGGGCGAAGTCGGGATCCCCATAATTGGTCAGTCCGCCAGCGATGCCGGGTGCCTTGTCGGTCATTGTCTCTACCTTTGCGTTCAGGATCGGCTGCGATACCGAATGCCCAGCAGGTCCTCGAACACCTGCACCATGGCGCCTTTGTCCTGGGATCCCAGGCCTCGCAGGAGAGCGGCCTGGTACGTGGCGGTGGCGGCGGCCAGGACCGGCATCGGCATGCATTTCTGCGCACCCAACTCGGCACCGCTTACCAAGTCCTTGTAGGCATCCTCCATCGGGTAGCCATCCGAGAAGTGGCCCTTGAGAATGCGCGGGATGAAAAACTCGGAGGCATAGCTGCGTCCAGTTCCGCTGTTGACCACCTCACCTACCAGATCGGGATCAAGCCCCATTTTGACGGCCATCGGCAGCACCTCGGCCAGCGCCGCTGCATTGATATCGAACAGCAGTTGATTGATGAGCTTGGTGAGTTGACCGCTGCCCGTCGGTCCCATGAACAGGATCTTGTTGCCGATGTGATCGAGCAATGGCTTGACCCGGTGAAAAACCGACTGCTCCCCGCCGCACATCACGGTCAGCGTTCCGTCCACGGCGCGAGCCTCCATGCCGGAAATCGGCGCATCGAGGAACGCCACGCCACGAGATGCTGCCGCCTGGCCGAGTTCGGCGGTCGCGGAGTAGGTGATAGTGCTGAGATCGACCACGACCTGCCCAGGCTTGAGCCGTGGGAGCAATCCGGTTTCCCCGGTCAGCACCTGCTGCACGACCGCAGCGTTCGGAAGGCAAAGGAAGACGACATCGCTGTCGGCCAGGTCTGCAGGTGTGGTGGTGCCCGATGCGCCCTTGGCTTCGAATTCGGCGAACCAGCGATCCCCTCGATCGCTGACGACCAAGGTCGCCCCACTCTTGAGCAAATTAAGTGCGATGGGCCGCCCCATCTGGCCCAAGCCGACGAAACCCAGCTTCATCACTTCGCTCCGGTAAAGAATACGATGCACACCGGGCTTCCGGTGGAAATCACCTGGCCGGTCGGCGTCAGGGTGCCGGTCTGATCGTTCACCTCAAAGGCGACGATGCTGTCGCTGCTCTCGTTGGCCGCATAGAGTAGCTCCCCCGCCGAATCGAGGGTGAAGAACCGCGGCTCCTGACCCTGGCTGGATACCCAGCCCAACGGGCTCAATCGTCCGCTCTGCGGGTCAACGGCAAAGCTACCCACACTATCATGACCTCGGTTTGAGACGAAAACGAAGCGTCCATCGTCAGTGATCGCGATCTCCGCCGCGGTGTTGGCGCCAGTGAAGCTATCCGGAATCGAGGGGATGACTTGGAACGGGGTGAGTTCGCCGCGCTGTGCAGCGTAGTGATAGGCCCCCACAGAGGAATCCAGTTCATGTGCCACGAAGGCAAAGCGCGCCGACGGATGAAACGCAACGTGGCGCGGCCCGGCGCCCGGGCGGACTTGCACGAAGGGCGCCTCCCCCGGGGAAAGTGCGCCTTGACCAGTGTCAAAGCGATAGGTGAACACCCGATCCAGCCCTTTGTCCGGCACGATGAGAAATCGGTGATCGGGGGAATACGCGATTTCGTGCGGGTGCGAAAAACTCTGGTCCATTTTGTTCGGACCCGGCTGTCCGGAATTGGCGACAAGCTGCGTAACTGCGCCGAGTGAGCCGTCGGCATGCCGCGGCAGGACGGCGACGGTGCCAGTGGCGTAGTTGGCGACCAGTACGAATTGGTTGCTGGTGTCCACCAGCAAATGGGCCGGGTTGCGGCCTTTGGTGGATTGCCGATTGAGCAGGGTCAGCATGCCGGTGGCCTGGTCGACGCTGTAAGCACTGATGTCTGACAGGTCTCCGTGAACCACGTACAGATACCGCTGCTCGCGATCGAAGGCGAGGAATGACGGGTTGTCCAATCCGCTCACCAACTGCACATGCGACCACGTGCCGGAGGGTTCCACCCGGAAGACCTGGATGCCCAGCCCTCGCGCATTGCGTTCCTTGGTCGTGCGGCACCCTACATAGGCAAAACGAGCGGCCGGCTTAGCCTGGGCAGACGTGGTGATCATGGAACCCGCAGCCATGACGAAATCTCCGATAAGTTGCGGCGTCCGGCCACGAGGAGACGCGAGAATCCTGACATCGCCTTACGCTGTTCGCGCGATGCCGATGGGTTGGCGGGTCATTGTCATCACAGACGTGGCGCCGATCAGCAGTAGGATGCCAGCGATGACGAAGGCCATGTCGTAGCTGCCGGTCAAGTCGATGACATAGCCCGTGACGATCGGCGCCAGGAGCCCGAACACGTTGCCGCCCACCACCAGGAACGCCATAGCCAAACCGACACTGCGAGGATCGGGCAGCAGGTCGTTGAGCAGCGCGAAGTTCATCGAGGTTGTGGCGGCGATGCCAGTCAGTGACAGCGAGATCAGCACGAGGATGAGTCCGACGCTGCTCACCATCGGCGCGAGCAGGATGATCGACGCGAGGATCATGGCCCCGGCGATGACATGCCGCCGCTTGCCGCCACCGACATCCCCGCGCAGAAACCGGTCGCTAAGCCGGCCGATGGTGATGGAGAGGACCACTGCGACCGCGTAGGGAATGGCAGCGAACAGCCCGGTCTTTGCCAGGGTGAGGCCTTTACTTTGCTGGAGATAGCTCGGCAGCCAAGTCAGGAAAAGATATTGCGAATAGACGTTGCAGCCCTGGGTCAGCGCCAATCCCCAGAGCGTGGGGCCACGGCCGAGGAGCTGACGGAGGCCGGGCTTCGGCAGGCCGTCATCGACCGACAATTTGGTGCCGCTGCGCTCGGCCACGATCTTGAAGCGTTCCTCGGCGCCGAGCCACGACACGCGCTCCGGCTTGTCGAACCAAATAAGCCAGCACAACAGCCAAATGGCGCCGATGGCTCCAGCAATGAAGAACAGCCCACGCCAGCCGAATACATCGATGATCGGACCGGCCGCCAAGGCGCAGATCGCAGGACCGGCATAGGCGCCACTGTTGAAGATCGAGTTGACCAGCCCGCGCTCCGCCGCTGGAATCCATTCACGGATTACGCGAGCACCGGCGGGGTTGCTTGAGGCCTCGCCGCCGCCCATGACCAGGCGGGTTGAAAGCAGAGCGGGGAAGCTGCCAGCAAGGCCTGTTGCTGCCGTGGCTACTGACCAGACTCCAAGACCGATGCCAGCCACACGCTTTGCCCCAAAGCGATCGACTAGGACGCCCATCGGCAACAGGAACAGCGTGTACGTCCAAAGAAACGAGGAAAACAGGTATCCAAGCAGAACTGGAGAGAGGGAGTATTCCTTGGAGATTGGTGTGGATGCGAAAGACAGCGTAACCCGATCGATATAATTTATCATGGTCAAGGCAAATAGCAGCAAGGCAATCCAACCACGACGATAGGACATTACGCTCCCCAAATCTTATCGCCGACACAACGGCGTTAGGACCATTTAGAGGTGGCAAGCCATGCGCTACAACGAAGATCTAGGTATCAATCGATGCTCTCACCGCATCGATCGTGAACTCTTTCCAGGGTTGTCTCGCAGAAACTTCGGCAAGGCTTGGCGGGTGAAAAGACGAAGCGCTGGGTTATCGCTGTTTTTTCTCCACACAAGGGTCATCTCGCTAAAGACGTTCGGGTACAGCTCGATCTGTTGCAATGTCACATTCGCGAAGCCAAGCGTGCCGGCAGCTGCTGGCACCAAAGCAATCCCAATACCCGCCCCTACTAGCGCAAGCATCGTATGGATCTCACGCGCGAACTGCACAAAATTCGGCCTGATCCCGGCCCCACGAAAGATCGAGGAAACTAGGTCGTGGTGGTAGCGGCTCTCCGCCGGCGCATACATGATCATCGGAAGACGATCGAGATCAGTAACGGCAAGCGATCCCGGCCGTGCGAGAGGGTGGTTGGAGGGTACTGCTACGACGAATGGTTCATAGCTGATTGCCGCGGTCTCCAGTCCACGTAGGTCGATCGGCATACGAAGAATACCGGCATCGATACTGCCCCTGCCAAGAGCCTCCGCTTGATTGGCGGTCACCATTTCCTTCAGTACAAACTGTACCTGCGGCATTTCACCAGCCACAAACGACACCAGCCGCGGCAGTAGGCTGTAGCTGGTGGCGGGAATGAACCCGAGCGTTACGATTCCGCCCTCCCCCATCGCCGCACGTCGTGCCGTCACCATCGCCTCTTCCGAGGTGCGCAGAATAAACCGTGCGTCGACCAGGAACGCTTTGCCCGCTGTCGTCAATCTCACGACCCTGCTGGAGCGTTCTACCAAGACGGTGCCGATGATGTGTTCGAGCTGCTGCAGCTGCCGAGACAGCGGAGGCTGGGTCATGTTCAATCGTATCGCAGCTCTGCCGAAATGCAGCTCCTCGGCGAGAGTAACGAAACAGCGGAGCTGCGAGAGTTCAAACATCTATGCACAAACGGTATCGTTAAATGGGATCTGAGTGCAACTGGGGTCAGTCAGGCCGGGTTTATCTCAGCCGGTGCATCGCTTGGAGGCGGCGGTGCACTCAGGTTCGCCCAGCTCCACCACTGTTCGCATTCGGCGACGACGCAGTCCGGCGACACCGCTGCAGTCATCCATCTCTCGCTGCTCATCAGCAACGTCGACTCAAATCACGTTAATCGCGTAACCCTAGACCACTATAGGTGTTACCGTCTCAATGAGGCCGCATGCACTTTGGTAGACCAAATAGGCAAATTCCTTGCTTCCTTTGATCCTCCCTCGCTTTGGTTGACACCTTTGATATGCTCCGAAGCGACACCGTCAACTTGGCTGCTGGTCGGCTTGCGAGGTGGGGCTGAGCCAGGTAGGCGGGTGAGATGACGACATGCGCCTATTCGAGCAATGCCGGCCATCGCTTCCCGGCCGAGGTCACCGGCGTCGCCGCCGCGGCGTAGCTGTAAGCACACATCCTTAATCGCGTGCCATCGCCACCTCAGGCCAACAAGTTGACGGTGCCTCTGCCATCACCAACGCCCTGCGTATCGCGAACTTATGAACCCAAGAACCGTGCCGCTTCCATGGCGCCGCATCAGAACGAGCTCTCCAACCGGCAATTGACCAGCAGCTCGGCGACGTTGGCCGTCCCGGGCAGCAGCAAGGCCATCGCGATGAGTGCTGCGATGTCGGCGGGCTCGGTCATCTCCGCGCGGGGCAACGCGGTCACGCCGGCCGTCATGTCGGTTGCCACGAAGCCGGGGCAGACCGCGGTGGCGCGCACGCCATCGTCCCACCCCTCGCGGCGGACGGCATGGGTCAGCGCGGTCAAGGCGAACTTGCTCATCGCATAGCCGACATTGGCGTTGGCGACGCGCTTGCCCGACAGCGACGAGACGTTGACGACCCGGCCGTCGCCCCCCTGCCGAAGCGCCGGCAGCAGCAGCCGGATCAGCCGCAGCGGCGCCTTGACGTTGATCAGCCACATCGCATCGAGCGCGTCCTCCTCGCTGTCCGCGAGGGTGGCGCCGGGGAGCGACACGCCCGCGGCATTGACCAAGCCGTGCAGCGCGCCGAACCGGGCGAGGGTCGCATCCCGCCATGCCTGCGCGCTATCCAGGCTCTCGGCATCGTAGCGATGCACGAGCAACCGGTCGGACGGCACGAGGTCCGAGTCGCGGACGCCGGCGGACACGCGGAAGCCCATGGCGAGCAGCTGCTCGACCACGGCTCGCCCGATGCCGCGCGCGGCGCCGGATACCATCACCACGCGGCCGGCGGGCTCGAGCATCAGGCGGCGCCCTTCGATCGTATCGACGGTGAATGCGTTTTCGTCATCTCGAGACTGCCTCTGGATCGAGTGGCCGCAGCCTAGCTGCTGCGACGCTCCCCGCCAAGATTGCGGCCGCCGAGCCGCCGGTCGAGCTGGCCCGGCGTCGAGCCGGGCGGCATCGGAGCGAGCGGCGCTTCACGATGTTCACGGACACGATGGGCGACCACTCGCCCGTCACCCCGGCGCACAAGGTTGCGTTGCACGACGCCCGCCTCATGTCTTGCCGCACTGCAGCCGGAGACCGCCGTGACGGACGACGCCGATGCCACGCCAACCCTTGTCCGGAGCCGGGCATTGCGGCTTTCGTCAGCGGACCGGACCGGAGACGGCGTGACGGCAGCCTCCGGCATCGTGGCGCATGACGCGCAGGTCGCACACGACCTGGACCTGCTGCGCTTGCCGCCCCCCGCCTGGACTGATACCGCGATCGGCCCGGACGGGGCGGCGTTCGACGTCATCGTGATCGGCGCCGGCATGTACGGCATCGCCGCCACCGCAGCGCTGGTGATGAAGGGCATCCGCAACATAACCATGCTGGACCGCGCGGCCGAGGGGCGGGAGGGTCCCTGGATCAGCTATGCCCGCATGGAAACGCTGCGCAGCCCCAAGCAGCTGCCAGGGGTCGCGCTCGGCATCCCGTCGCTGACGTTCCGCGCCTGGCACGAGGCCCGGTTCGGCGCCGCGGCGTGGGACGCGCTGGGGAAGATACCGAACGGCATGTGGCAGGACTATTTGACTTGGGTGCGCGTCGTGTTGCGCTTGCCGCTGTGCAGCGGGGTCGAAGTGCTGCGCGTCGCGCCGAGCGCCGGCCTGGTCGCCGTGACCGCGACCGAAGCGGGCGTCGAGCGTGTGTTCCATGCACGCCGCGTGGTGTTCGCCAGCGGCCGCGCCGGGATGGGCTTCATGGTGCCGGACTGGGTCGACGGCGCGTTATGGCCGGACCGGGCGGCGCATACGGCCGAAACCATCGACTTCGACGCGCTGCGCGGGCGCGTGGTGGCGGTGGTCGGCGCCGGGCCGTCGGCGTGGGACAACGCCGCCACGGCGCTGGAGCACGGCGCGGACCGGGTCGACATGTATGTCCGGCGGCGGGAGCTGCCGCAGATCAACAAGGGCCGCGGGTCGGCGACACCCGGCTTCTTCGAGGGCTGGGCCAGCCTGCCGGCCGCGGAGAAGTGGCGGATCCTCGCCTACTTGCACGACCTTCAGGCCCCGCCGCCGCACGAGACGGTCCTGCGCACATTGCGGCACGCGGGGTTCCGCATCCATCTCGGCACCGCGCTGCGCGGCGCGATGCGGACGGATGCCGGCGTCCGCCTCGTTTTGTCAGATGGCGCCGCCGCCGAGGCGGACTTCCTGATCCTGGGCACCGGGTTCGGGATCGACCTTGGGCGCTCGTCCGAGTTGGCGTCCGTCGCCGGCGCCATCGCCAATTGGAACGACCGCTACACGCCGCCCGCGGAGCTGCAACGCCCCGAACTCGGCCGCTTTCCCTGGCTCGGCGCCGGGTTCGAGCTGACGGAGCGCACCCCCGGCGCCTGCCTCGGCCTCGACCGCATCCACGCCTTCAACCACGCCGCCTTCGCGAGCATCGGGGCCATTGCGTCGGACATTCCGGGGCTGTCAGCCGGGGCGGAGCGCCTGGCCCACGCCATCGCGGCGCATTTCTTCACCGAGGACATCGACCATGTCCGCCATGCGCTGGAGGCGTTCGCCGAGCCGGAACTGCAGGACACGCCGTTCTTCGTGCCGGAACGCTTCGCCCCGGCTTAGCGCCAGTCCGGCTTAGCGCCAGTCCGGCTTCGCGCCAGTCCGGATTAGCGCAGGTCCGGCGGTGTCCATCCGCGCCCCGGCACCGCGGCCAACAAGGCCTGCGTGTAAGTATGCTGCGGCGCGCCCAGCACCACGGCGGCGTCGCCCTGCTCCACCACCACGCCGGCGCGCATCACCGCGATCCGGTCGCAGATCTGCGCCGCCACCCGCAGGTCATGGGTGATGAAAATCATCGACAGGCCCAGCCGGGCGCGCAGATCGGCCAGCAGGTGCAGCACCTGGGCCTGCACGGACACATCGAGCGCCGAGACCGCCTCGTCCGCCACCAGCACCTCCGGGCGCAAGGCCAAAGCGCGCGCCAAGCCAATGCGCTGCCGCTGGCCGCCGGAAAACTCGTGCGGGAAGCGCTCCATCGCGTCCGGCAGCAGGCCCACCAGGGCGAACAGCTCCCGCACCCGGGCCATCGCCTCCACCCGGGCGACGCCATGCAGCATGGGCCCCTGCGCCACCAGCTCCCCCGCCCGGCGCCGCGGGTTCAGCGAGGCGTACGGGTCCTGGAACACCATCTGCACCCGCGCCGCCTGCCGCCGCATCTCCCGCCGCGACAGGCGCAGCAGGTCCGTGCCGTCCAACTGGATGCTGCCAGCCTCCGGCTCCAGCAGGCGCACGATGCAGCGCGCCAGGGTCGACTTGCCGGACCCGCTCTCCCCCACGATGCCGAGCGTGCTGCCGCGGGGCAGAATAAGGCTGACATCCGCCACTGCCTGGGTGACCCGGCCGCGCCGGAACAGGCCGCGCTTGCCATAGGCCTTCGACACGCCCTGCAGCACCAATACTGCGGGCGCGTCGGTTGGCTGGGTGGCCGCGATGGCGCGGGTCAGCGGCGGCACGGCAGCGATCAGCGCCCTGGTATAGGGGCGCTGTGGCCGCTGCAGGATGTCGTCCGCCGGCCCCTGCTCGACCACCCGACCGGCCTGCATCACGGCGATGCGGTCGGCGATGTCGGCCACCACGCCGAAATCATGGGTGATGAACAGCACCGCCATGCCCCGGCGCCGCTGCAGGTCGCGGATCAGGGCAAGAATCTGCGCCTGCGTCGTCACGTCCAGCGCCGTGGTCGGCTCGTCGGCAATCAGCACCGCCGGCTCCAGTGCCAGCGCCATGGCGATCATCGCCCGCTGCCGCTGGCCGCCGGACAGCTCGTGCGGATAGGCGCGCGCGGCGGACCCCGGGTCGGGCAGCCGCATTTCGCCCAGCAGCGCCAGCACCCGGCGCCGCACCTCCCCCCGCGCCAGGGCCGTGTGCGCCGCGAACATTTCTCCGACTTGATCGCCGATGCGGCGGAGCGGGTTCAGCGCCGTCATCGGGTCCTGGAAGATCATCGCGATCCGGGCGCCGCGCACCCGCCGCATCGCTGGCTCCGGCAGGGCCAGCAGGTCGGTGCCCGCCAGCTCGATCCGCCCGGCCGCGACGCGCACGCCGGGCGGCAGCAGGCGCATGACGGCGCTGGCGGCCATGGACTTGCCCGACCCGCTTTCCCCGACCACGCACAGGATTTCGCCCGCAGCCAGGCCGAACGAGACCTCCTGCAGCGCGAATGGCCGGTCCGCACCGGCGGGCAGCGCCACGGTCAGGCCCTCGACTTGCAGGATGCCGCTCAATCCCCGCCCTTCAGCCGCGGGTTCAGCGCGTCGTTCAGCCCCTGCCCCACCAGCGACACCGCCAGCACGGTGACCAGGATCGC
>CAXTJW010000033.1:8226-18699 GCA_964244305.1 uncultured Acetobacteraceae bacterium | reverse complement strand
CGATTATGTCGGCACGGCAGGCGGCAAGCCCGGCGTTCAGCGCGTCGACGATGCCGCCGTTCGCCCTATCGAGCAGCACCACGCGCTCGTCCGCCGCGGATAGGCGTTCGACGATCTCCTTGGTCGAATCCGTCGACCCGTCATTGATAATAAGGATCCTGATGTCACGCACCGTCTGCGACTGGATGCTGGCAACCGCAGTCTCAACCGTCTTTGCCCCGTTATAGACCGGAATAATGACGTCTACGCGCGGGGTTGCCATCTTGCACTCCCAATGAGGCGGCGAACGTAATTGTTTGGCGCTCTATCGATCAGGACAATGCCCGTCAAGGAATGCCTGCGATACCGTGTTTGGAGTTCTATGTGGGGCATTTCGCTTCCCCAACGCAAGAAGCCCCGTTTGCGTTCGCTGAGGCTGCAGCACCAGTTTGAGGCTTGCCGTATATTTGAAAGCACGAGATGCCTCGTTGCCACCAAGGGCGCGCTACGAGTCCTGCCGTGGCAGGCAGGATCGGATTGCGGCAAGCAAGTCAGTGGGCCGGTAAGGCTTTAAAATGCAGCGATCGTGCGGCCCCGGTGGCCCAAATGCATACAGGACGTCCGGACGGCCGGTGACGAACACGACTGGCATCTCGGGGCATAACGCCCGCATGTGCAAGGCAACGTCGATCCCGCTGAAACGACCAGGCATGTGTATATCCGTCAGCAGCAAATCGAAGCCACCCGATTCCGGGAGCAATGCCAACGCAGCCTCCCCGTTGCACGCCTCCGTTACCTTGAACCCGGCCTCGACCAGCGTTTCCAGCACAATCAAGCGAATGACGTCTTCGTCCTCAACGAACAGGACGTGAATCTGAGGCATTTATATCCTGCGTGCATCGTCAATAGTCAAATTTAGGATTGCTGTGCCTTCTAAGCACATCTGAACCACTGCGTTGCATGTACGTATTCTTGCAATGCATGCTATAGGGTTCACGAAACCGTGGGTTGGTGTAGAACTGTGGCCGAATGTTCGCAGACTGATGCGGAACATTGTGTATGATGAGAGCGTTATGGATGATGCAGAGCATAATATCGCTACTCAGTCCGAACTTGCTGCGTCCGGCCTGGGCCTGGTGCATCAGCATGTGTTCGAGACTGCCGTGCACCGAACCCGTATGCCGATGGCACTCTCGGATCCCAATCTGCCGGATTGTCCCCTGGTCTATGTCAATCCGGCCTTCACTAAGCTAACCGGCTATGACCAGGCCGGGTGCCTGGGGCGCAACTGTCGCTTTCTGCAGGGACCGGACACGGATCGCGAAGCCATACAGCGCATTCACCAAGCCATCCAGGAACGCCGTTCCATTAACGAGGAGATTTACAACTATCGCCGTGACGGTTCCGGATTTTGGAACGCGCTTTACATCAGCCCGGTGTTCGACGACGACGGAAAGCTCACCTATTTTTTTGCAAGTCAGCTCGACGTCAGCGCTCGCAAGGAGGCAATTCGCCGTCAGACACAGCGAATGGAGAGCATGGGCGCCTTGGCATCGGGCGTCGCGCACGAGTTCAACAACCTGATGACGGTGGTGCTAGGCAGCCTTGAACGCGCATCCGTACGTACGGTGGACGAGAGCCAGAAGCAATATCTGGAACGCGCGGATTGGGGAGCGACGCGAGCCGGGCAGCTTGCGGGCGAATTGCTGTCGCTGGCACGGCGCCAGGCCAATAAGGATCGTGTGACCGACCTCAACCAGGTCGTCCGCGACTTCGAAGGCACCCTGGCCCAGATCATGCCGGAAAACGTGCAGATCGGCCTTGATCTTGCACCGATGCCGCTTCTCGTGCGGGTCGATACCGGACAGCTGGAGCTCGTGCTGCTCAATCTCGCCCGCAACGCTGCAGATGCGATGCTCGATGGCGGGCACGTAAGCATGATCACGCGTGTGCTCTCCGCATCGGAGACGGCATCGACGCTTAGTGGCCGCGATGCGGTCGAAATCGTCATTGCGGATACCGGCCAGGGTATGCCGCCGGAGGTTGTGAAGCGCGCGACGGAGTTGTTTTTCACGACCAAGGCGGCCGGCAAGGGCACTGGTCTCGGCTTGTTCCTGGCATTGGAGTTCATGGACAAATCAGGTGGCCGGCTCATGATCGACAGCCAAGTGGGCCTGGGCACGAAAATGCGGCTGGCGTTTCCGCAGGCAAGCTGAGCAGACAGCCTTGCGGAGCGGGTAGTCCGATTCCAGCATTTGTCTTGCAAGCGGTGGGACGCTTGCGTCTGATCTGAACCAGAAGCATCGATTTTGGGTATTTCGCAGCGCAGCCGTCAAGATGCGGTCCGCGCTGCCATAATCATCGGAGCGCAGCGACATGCGCGTTTCCAGATTGCTGAAACAATCACGGTAAAGTAGTTCGTATGTAGGAATTATTGCGTCTATGTGTCGCCCGATACATAGATTAAGCGGAATACTATCCTAACTTTTCAGATCACACGTGCCGTAAATGGGCGATTGATGCTCCGATCGTTGCATAGCGAACATTCACGGTTGCATTCAGAAGTATAGACGGTAAACGCTATATTCAATCAGGCTTACGCATGTAAGACTGCCCGTGCAGGAGTAACACTGATCATGGCCACAAAAATTCCTCTTGGCGTCTATGTCGGAAACCCAAATGTTAATGATGCAGGAGCAGAGGCAGCATTTGAGAACGTCTTCAACGACGTAAGTTCTACTATCGGACAGTCGCCACAATTTATGGATACTTTTGTCGACTTTACCGGTAGCTGGTCGAATATGGTCAGCAGTGCACAGTGGAACGCATATTCACAGAGCAAGTCCCCGGTTGCGCAAAACCTCACTCCCGTCATTGCGGTTGGGCTCGGCACATCGTCGGACAACGGCCCAGGCACGCTCCAGCAGATTGCGTCGGGGGCGCATGACGACGTCTATCGCGGGATCGCGCAGGGCTATCTGGCTGCTGGCTACAAAACCGTCGATATTCGCATCGGCTGGGAGATGGACGGCAACTACATGCCATGGTCGATGGGCAATACCGTAGAGAGCGCCGATGCATGGAGGGCCGCCTTTGCACATGTCGCGGACGTGCTGCACGGCGTTTCAGGCATTAAGGTGAATGTCATTTGGAACCCTGGCCTATCGAACAATAACCAGGTCGACGTCAGGGAGACATATCCCGGCGATGACAAGGTCGACATCATCGGCCTGGATATCTATAGCCGTACTTATAAATACGACTCTAGCGTCAGCGACTCGCAATTCTACAACAACCCAAGCGCAAGCCAGTATCACCCAACGGGAACCGATTCCGTGCAGTGGGGCCTTTCTCAGACGATGGCCTTCGCCTCGGCCCATGGCAAACCGGTTGGAATTGCGGAAACCGGCGTTGGTGTAGGCGACAACAATGCCCTGCCGGGGACGATCGCCGCAGATTTTGCGGCGCCGGGAGCTCCGCAGGCCGCGTTCGTCAACGTTTGGGACACGACGGAAGGCGACGGCGACTGGAAATTCACCGATGGTCACAATCCTGGCGCTGCCCAGGCCTGGGCAGCAGCATTTGCCGGAAGCTCATCCGGCAGCAGCACCCCCGTGCCGTCCAGCGGAGCAAATGCCTCCATCGACCCGGCGAACGTCAGCGCCTATTCCGGTTCCGTGCAGTTCCTCAGCCCAGGTGCAAATAGGGCAGAGGCCGCTTGGGGCCCGATGGACGTGGCCGGAGACGCCGGAGGCGACCTCTATGTCGTGCATCCCGGAGATGCGGCGCTCACAATCGAAAACTTCTCGACCGATAAAGGCGACGCCCTGAACATTTCGCAAAGCCTGCAAGGCGCATTTCAGCAAACACAGGTGAACGGTGGTGTTTTGGTAAGCTTCAACGGAGACGCAAACAATACTCCAAACGTCTTTCTCAAAGGCGTAAGTTCAGTCGACACCTCCAAAATTATTTGGAGCTGATCGCTTAATGTTCGCTCAGGTTGATGGCCCGTCTTTCGGTCCATCAACCATGGCTGATGAAGATAGAGAAGTGCTGTGTGCCATTGCTGAGCATTGCAGCCGCCGTCCCCGGCATTGCGCCGCCGTTCGCGTCGATTGCGTTGACATACAGGTTGCGGTCGGTGGCCGCCGTGCCGTCGTAGGCATCGTTTAGGAACGATACCGCGACATCGTGCGTGCCGGCCGTCATGGCGGTGTTGAAGCCGAAGTCCTGCGCAGTGCCCGTATTGTGCAGCGCGGCGACGGACTGCGGCCCGCCCAGCGCCTTGCCGTCGACGGCGACCGTGAACTGCGCGTCGCCGAGATAGGCATCTTCGGAAAGCTGCAGCACGAGGGGGCTCGCGGCAGTGGCGATGTGTGCGGTGCCAGTAGAAAACAGGGCGGCAGACCCCACAGGTGCGGCCTGGCCATCGAGCGTGACGGCGTTGACATAAAGGTCGCGAACCGTGGTGGGTGTGCCGCCATTGGCGCCGTTGATGAACTGCACGCCGATGTCATGGGTGCCGGTTCCCCACTGACCAGTATAGGTAACGGCCTGCGACTGGCCCTGGTTGTGCGGCGCCGTAACCGTGACCGCGCCGCCGACCGTCTTGCCATCGACGGTAATGATGGCCTGCGCATCGCCCTGATAGGCGTCCTCGGACAGGTTCAGCACCAGCGTGTCGGTGGCCGGAGCGGGCGCAACCGGGGGAACCGGGGCCCCGCTGCCTGCGACGGCGAAGTTGACGGTGCTTTTGCTGGCGAGTTCGGTCTCGCCCTGGACCGGGGCGGCGTTGAAGGTGGCGACGTCGATATAGAGGTTGCGGTCGGTGGTGCTGGTGCCGCCCCAGGCGTCGTTGAGGAAGCTGACGCCGACCATGTGCGGGCCGGGTCCGAAGTTGCCCTTGAAGGTGAAGACTTCCGAACCCGGGCCATGCAGGACGGTGACGGACTGCGCCGCACCCAGCGTCTGGCCGTCGACGGCGACGCTGAACTGCGCGTCGCCCTGATAGGCGTCTTCGGACAGGTTCAGCACCAGCGTATCCACGCCCGTGCCGACCGTTGGCGGCGTCGGGATGACGGGTAGCGGCGGCGGGACGGCTGTGCTTGAAGCATTGCCGAAGTATTGGGCCCAGGCCGCGGCCTCCAACGGCTTGCCGGCTGCTCCGGAGAAGCTCCAGTTGCCGTCCGAGAGCTTGACATCCCAGATATTCACGTAGGCAATCGACACGCCCTCCGACAGCGCTTTCGTCAGCTCCGAGGCGAGCCATTTTGGGAATTCAGGATCGTCCACGGGTCCCGTCGTGAGCCCATCGCCGCCGGCTCCGGTCTCGGAGATGGCCAGCGGCTTGCCGTCCGCCTTCGCAAGCGCGATTGCGTCCTCGATGCCGAAGCCGCTACCGGGCGTGCCATTTGGGCTCCATTGGGTCGCGTTTGGATGCGACCAGAAGTGGTCGCGGTTGAGCGGGTCCGCCCACCATTGCTGGATGGTCGTGTCGACCGTGCCGTCGTTCTTCGACCAGTCATACAGATCCAGCGGGTAGAGCGGGCTGTAGACGTCGACCGAAATCACGTCGACATAGGCATTGCCTGGGTATGCGGCCTGCACCGATTGGCTGGTCCAGTTGATGTCGGCCGGGTTCCAGACGATGTTCGCCGTGGCGCCGAGCGAGGCGGCCTCGTTGCGCATCAGGGTCGAGAGGTGCTGAAAGGCCGTCACCCAGTCGGCTTGCGTCGCGGGATCGTTGCCCATGTACCAAGGCATGAAGCTGCCGTTCATCTCGTAGCCAAGACGCAGGTCGATCGTCTGAAAACCGGCCTTCACCCAGGAGTCGACGACGCCCTTATAATCGCCGTCATAGGTGCCGTTGATAATGCCTTTAAAGAAATCGTCGTTGGTCGACCCGGCCGCATTGCCAGCCCAGTGAGCGTCGTCAGACATCGGCACGCCGATGACTGGCGTAACCGAGGTCTGGACAACTGGAGACTGCATCCACGACCAAGCGGTCCAGCTTGCATTTGCAGCCCACGTACTCGGGTTCTGCGAATAGTCTGTGAAAGCGTTCATTGTGGCCGGCTTGATGCCGCCCATCGTGGCTTCAAAATTACTGAGATTAAGCTCGAAAGCAGCCTCCGCGATGGCATCGCTGCCATTGGGATTGCCGAAATAGCCGCCAACGACGAATTTGGATGTCATGGAAAACACCTCTCACATTTTCGTGATATCAGGTGTTCTTCTCTCCTGAAGGGTCGGTTCGCGCAACGTCGAAAGCAGGGTTTCTACCTGTTCCTGTCACATCCTCATAAAATCTGACATGGAACCGACACTGGTCGGCTAGGCAGCCGTCTTCGCAGCGCCAGCCGCCCTGACCGAGGCGTCACTCACCGTGGACCAGCGTATCGCCACGCCCGGCGCTGCACCGTAGTTCGTCTGCGCCTTGCGCGGCGGCGTGGTGCAACGCCAGCGACAGACGTCGCCATCGAGCGCGTGCCGTATTGCGACGTTGCACGTGCCTGGCATGAGCACCGCCCCTGGTTGCAATGCGCCGCCTTCAACAAGCATGAGTTGAGCAAGGCGCTAACGGCGTATGACCTACTGTATTGTGATCAAACGTACGCAGAATTCCAAGCGTAGACCTTGCGTCTGCGGCGTTTGTCCCGCTGTCAGACAAGACCGCGCGACCCGACCCAAACTAATTACGGTAAAACAATGTTGCAACAGCAAGAAGTTGTCCATGCGGAGCCAGCAAAACGTATCGATCTGCGGGGCAAATGGTTTTCGTGGGTTCTTGGTACTTGCATTGCTGCTTATCTACTAAGCCCGATCCTCTTCTCCCAACATCTCGAGGGCTACACGGCAAACCTGCGTTCGATCGCACTCGCGTGGGAGCGGGGGAAGCTTGCGACCTTGGACGTGATCATGCCGGTCATCACCCAGTATCTCTATAATA
This sequence comes from uncultured Acetobacteraceae bacterium, assembly GCA_964244305.1. Lineage (GTDB taxonomy): Bacteria > Pseudomonadota > Alphaproteobacteria > Acetobacterales > Acetobacteraceae > CAHJXG01. The sequence goes on along the minus strand of CAXTJW010000033.1, from coordinate 11,771 downwards.
CTCGGGTTGGAGTCATCTTGCTGCTGCGCCTCATCGACGGCGTGTTTGGAAATCCTGGCGACGCCGGGTTCCGTGGGTTGGTAATCATCAGCTTCTGCCTGCTCCTTCTGTGCTCCGTGATCGTCGCCAGACGCTGGGGCACGCTGGGGGGCAAGCTGGGGTTCGTGGCCTGTGCGGCTGGCTTCATCGCCGTGCCCGGCCTGGTCGACATCGGTGCGTTCTTCAATGACAACGTCGTTTCCGCCGCTCTTGGCATAGCCGCCCTCGCTGCCGTGTCGCGCTCTGGCTCCATTCGGGCTTGCGCGGCATCGGGGATTTTGCTGGGGGCCGCTGCCCTGTGCCGCACGGATGCCCTGGCGCTCTGTCCGGCCGTGGCCGGGCTCGTCTGGCTGCAGCACGGTCGTTTGGGTCCGCTCCTCCTCCGCGGCGCTGCCACGTTGGCCGGTGTGCTGCTGATTTCCATCGTGGTCTATGTGCTGACGGGCGTCACCTTGATCAGCGCGCTGCATATCCCGGTCGCTTTCGTGCCTCCGCGGATCGGCATCCTCTATCGCATCCGGATTTTCAGCCTGTTCATCGGCGCGCCAGCCTTCGCGCTTCTCTGCATCGGCGCCGTGCTGAATTTTCAGGAGCGCGTGCGCAATGCCCGCGATTTCCGCTGGGGCTTGGTCTTCTTCGTGTATCCCGCGCTCATCGCCGGGCTCGCGGTGCTTCGGCTCTCGACCGAGGAGCGCTATATCTATCCGCTGCTCGCCCCGTTCTATGTGGTGCACGTCGGACGCGGATTGGAATATTTGGCAGGGCTGCTGCGGACTTCGGGATGGCAGCGGCGCCTCGGCGCTGGGCTCGCGGCGGTGCTTATCTTGATCTGCGTGGTTCCTCCCGCCGCCTTTGTCCGGGACGGGCCGCACTCCGCGGTCGGCCGGCTGTGGATGCCGCTGCTCTGGTTTCGATGGCAGAATTCAGTGGCGCAGTCGCTGCACCAGATCGATGGTCTCGCTGCCATAGCGGGGGCGGACTCGCAGACGCTGGTGCTCAGCACGCATTTCAACGACGAGTTCTTCCTCAGGCTTCGCCTGCTGGACCAAGGTTTCCAGGTCAAAGCGGCCGAGGACGAATTCCCGGGCTGTCAGGGTGGCTTCTCTGTCTATGCCAAGCCCGGCCATCGGCTGCTGCATATCCGCACAGAAAACCAGTATGGCCTGGCTGCAAAGGTAGCGAATGTCATCGTCAGATCCGTCCAAATCCAGCGCGCGCTGCAATGTTCGGATGCTTGGCGTTTCGACGGCGCCTACCTTGCTTTCGCTGGCGAGGACGTCAGGTCATCCAGCCTTCCGCTCGACGCCATGCTGTTCAGCTCGGTCATCCCACGGCTGCCTCCGGCCCCCTTGCTGAGCACGACGTTCGAACTGAGTTCGATTTTCTTTCCAAATGCCCAGGCCAAGGCGCCAACGACCGGTGCAATGCTCGGGGAGCTGCGCATGAGCGACATCCATGTCACCCCGATCACCAGGGATGAGCTCAAGAGCATCAAGGCCAGCGCGGATCAGATGATGACCAACTTCAACACCGACGGCGAGCCCCGGCCGTTCACGTATGAGGACTTCAAGGCGCTCTACCGCACGCGGCCATAGTGGCCTGCTCCTGCATGAACTTCGGCTATTGGCGCAACGAGGCATAAAGTGCGGCCGTCTGGCGCGCGATCTCCGGCCAGGTCGGCACCGATGCAGTGAGGGCGCGCACCTCTGTGGCGCAGGCCGCGGCAAAATCGCGGTCCGCAACGAACCGCGCCATCGCGGCCGATAGGGCCCCGACGTCCTCTGGCGGCACAAGCAGGCCATGCTCGCCGTCCCGCACGGCATCGACGAAACCGCCGAGACGGGTGGCAAGTATCGGACGGCCGAAGGTGATCGCCAGGCCCAGCACGCCGCTGGCCTCGATCTCGCGATAGGAAAACGCTGCGACGACACCGCGCGCAAAGATGTCGCTGACCTCGTCGTCGCCGACGAAACGCGGCTCTATCATGACCCGGTCCGCAACCCCCAGCCTTTCAATCAGGCTGTGAAGCGGCCCGAGGTCCATGTAGGGCTTGCCGACGATCCGCACCCGCGCCTGTGCCCGCAGCCCAGGATCCATTCGCGCGAAGGCCTCAATCAGCAGGTCCGCGCCTTTATAGGGCTTGATCTTGCCAAACAGCAGGAACGTAAGCTCGCCCCGCATCGGATCGATGACCGCGGCCGTCGGCGTGCGGCCGAGCAGGCCATGCGGCATGACAGCCACCCGGTCTGCCCCCTCGCCATGGGCGAGCAGCCGGGAGCGGCCTTGCTCCGTATGCACGACGAGGCGGTCGAAATCACGGAAGGCCGCACGAGCACCGACCCGCTGCAGGCTCCCGGTCGGATTGCCGTTGAAGGGATTGGTGTCGTGGACGGTCAGGACGAGCGGAGCGATGCGGCGCATGCGTTTGAGGAACCGCCGGTCGACCACGGGGAGCGGCAGCCACTGGAAATGGATGACGTCCGGCTGCTCCCGCCGCAGCCGTCGCACGAGCGCCTCCATGGACCAAGCATGGTCCACGCCCTTTATGCCGAGCCGAAGCGCGCTGGGCAGGCGTGCGAGCGCCGGGGCGCCGGCGATACGATAGAAGCTCGGGCGCAAGGGCACGCCGTCGGTTGCATTGTCGTCCGGACCGGGGTTGCGGCCGTGCAGCACGACGTCATGCCCCTCCGCCTGTAGCCCGGCCGCAAGCGCCGCGTCATAGGGCAGGGTAAAAAGCGAGGGATCGATCAACGCGATGCGCATTATGCGACGCTCTGCATTCGCGCTTCGCCGGCGCGTTGCGGCCATGCGGCAGCCCGACCTATGGAACCCTGTCCCTGCCCTATGAAAACCCGATAGGATGACACCGTCCGGGCAATCCCGTGGAACCCGTGGCGATCACGCCAAGGTGCTTCACAGTGGGCAAGTCCTGCCACGAATTGGCGCGAGTGTCGCATCCCTTGATAGGCCTATCTGTATGGAGAGTGGTTCTATGCTCATTGCGCCCATGCGGCGGGGTCGCAACTCCGCTCACGCGATGGTTCCACCATAGACCAGAATTTCACTCTAATTGCCCTATGCAGATTGTACCGTCTCTCGTGTTGCGGCGTTGCACCATCTATGGTTTCCGGCTGATGTGTTGAAAAGGACTTAGATATGTCGGAGCTGACGCTCCTTGACGAGCGGTTTGAGAAGTCTCAGCCGCTGGTGGAAGATGCAGCGTTCTCGCCGCTGCAGCTCGTCGGAATACTCCGCCGCAGTTGGCCATTGATCCTGTTGTTCGGCTTGCTTTTCGGGGCCGCGGGCTATGCCTATACCGTCACGTCCATCGCGAAGCAGTATACCACCGCAGGCACCCTCTCAATCGACATGGAGCGGTTTGCCGTCCCGGCCTTGCAGGGAGCGTTGAGCGGCGAGTCGATGGCGGATCCGATGCCGGTCGTCCGCAGCGAGGTCCAGATCCTGACGTCGCGGGCCCTGCTGCAGGAGGTCGCGGATGAGCTGAA
>CAXTJW010000033.1:0-8126 GCA_964244305.1 uncultured Acetobacteraceae bacterium | reverse complement strand
AGGTCCAGATCCTGACGTCGCGGGCCCTGCTGCAGGAGGTCGCGGATGAGCTGAAGCTTATCGCCGATCCGGACTTCAACAGCACGCTGCGGCCGCCCACTTTTCAGGAGCAATTGAGACGGACGATCGCAGGCGCCTTGCCGCTGTCCATGTCGCAACCGCTGGCGGATTTCGGCCTGCTGCCCGACGTCACCAAGCCCGACGGTCCAGTGCCGGAAGCCGCAGTGCGGGACGGTGTCATCGGCAGCCTGCTGCGTAACCTCAGCATTATCAACGACAACCGCAGCACGATCGTCGTCGTTCAGTTCACGGCGTCCGAGCCTAAGAAGGCCGCCATCATCGTGAACAGCGTCATCAAGCATTACATTACGGATAAGTCGCAGGGGCGCGCAACCGCGAATACCGATGCGAACGCCGAGCTGTCGCGGCGAGTGGTGGACGCACGGACAGAGATCGACACGCTCGAGCGCAAAATTGCCGACACGCGCACAAAGTATAATTTGGTGCAGACCCGGGCCGGGTCCGTCGGCCAGCAACAGCTCGAGGATCTTTCCAGCGCCCTGACCCGTGCCAGCGCGGACCGCGCGCAGGCGGTGGCGAACTACCAGCGCGCCGCTGCTATCGCACGGACCGGAAGCGTATCGAGTGACAATGAGGCCGTGCTTGGGTCCGGCACGATCAGCAACTTGCGTGACCGGGAGGCCGCTGCCGAGCGGCATGTGGCGCAGCTCGCCACGACACTGGGCACAGGCCACCCGCAGTATCGGTCGGCGCAGGCGGAGCTTACCTCGTCGCGCGGGGCGCTCGCCGCCGAGGCGCAGCGGATCATGGCCTCGCTGAGTGCTCAGGCGGACACGGCGAAGGCGCGCGAAGCCGACCTGAAGCGTCAGCTGGAAGCTTCACAAAAGAGCGCGGGCGGCCTTTCCGCCGTGCAGTCCGAACTGCAGCAGCTTGAACGGGATGCCGATGCGCGCCGCAACGTCCTGCAAACACTGCTGCAGGGAGAAGCGCAGACCGCGGCCAGGAAGGTTGGTTCCGAGCAGAGCGGCGTGCGCCTGGTCAGCTCGGCCGTGGCGCCCGCGTTCCCCTCGAGCCCGAAGCCGAAGGTCGCCGGATTCTTGGGATTGATGAGCGGCTTCGCCTTCGGCGGATTGCTTTCCCTGGCCTGGAACAGGCGTAGCGACAGCTTCACAAAGCCGGAGGAAATCAAGCGGGCGACCGGGCTCGCTCCGTTGGCCGTCGTGCCGCGTCCGCCCGGCAGGATGTCGCTTGCGGATCGCGTGATAGCCGACGCCAGCGGCCCGGAGGCGGAGGCGCTTCGATCCCTGCGCACGCGCCTGCGGTTTGCCGGGCGCAGTGTCGTGCCGCGCAGCGTCCTATTCGTTTCCAGTGGGGCGTCGGAGGGCGCGGCAGAAGTCACCGCGGCCTTTGCACGCGTCGCTGCGATCGACGGCATGCGGGTCTTGCTGCTCGAGGGCGACCTGCGGGAGCCTGCGCTCGCGCGCATCCTCAACGTTACCGCTACCAACGGCCTGGTTGAGACCCTGCAAGGACGCGAGCACTGGCAGGAGCAGGTCCAGCAGGACTCCCGCACCACCCTCGATCATATGCTGGCCACCGGAGCGCACCCGGCTGCGCACCAGCTTCTCGACTCGATGCAGCTGCAAAACCTGGTGGCCGAGGCGAGGGACGAGTACAATCTTGTCGTCATGGACGGCCAGCCGATCGGCAGCGCCACTCAGACCATGGTGCTGGCCAACATCGTCGATACGGTGGTCCTCGTCGTGGGCGCCAAGCGGGCGAAGCGTGCTGCGGTCCGCGAGGCTATCCGCGTGCTCACCTCAGCGTCGCGCAAGCCGGTCGTGATGGCGCTCAACTTGGCGGGATAAGCCCTAGCTGCGCACACGCGCCGAGGCGGGCGGGGTCCAGACCTGGAACCGCTCGCCCCGCAGCGACTGCAAGACGCCCAGCCCGGTTGCGACTAGCGCTGCGACGATATCGACGATTTTGCCGGCCGGTCCTGAGGGACGAAGCCGGGCAGTGATCAGCAGCACCACGGCCGCCAAGGTGCCGATGGTCAGCAACAGCCATGCGCCCATCGCGACCAATCCGGCCACCAGAAAGAGCCCGGCTCCCATTAGCAGGTAGATGGTGAACCATCGCAGCAGCTTGTGGGACACATACTTGTACCGGTCGAGCGGCGAAAGTTCGGCCAAACGCGGACGCAGCAGCCGGTGGACGTTGAACGCCTGGCAGGCGATGCGAACCTTGCGCCGGAATTCGTCACCGGCCTTCGACGTCGCGGCCTCAAAGGCAAGTGCGTCATTCGCCCTTACGATCCGATAGCCCGCACAAAGGATCGATAGCGACACGAACATATCATCGATGATGTCGGCCGGCGGTGGACGGTGCAGCGCGCGGCGGATCGCAAAGATCGACCCGTCCGCCCCGATCGTCGATCCCGTGCGCGTTTCGAGTTCCTTGATCGCCTCCTCGAGACGCCAATAGAGCGAGCCGGTCACCGCCGTCGCGCTGTCGGTGGCCGATGTGTAGACGAGGTGGCCACAGACGCAGCCGACCTTGGCGTCAGCGAACCGCGCGAGCAGGCATGGGATTGCGTCGGGGGCAAAGGTGACGTTGGCGTCGGAGAAGATGATGAACTCGGCGTCCGTTGCCTGGATGAGCGTATTCATGCCGTGAGTTTTTCCGTGCCGCGCCGGCGATACGATGACGGTGATCTCATTCTCGTACTCGCGCAGGATATCGGCCGTGCGGTCCGACGCGGCGTCGACGTAAACGAGGATCTCCAGGCCTGGAACGGCCTTGCGCATGGTCCTCATGTTCGCAATCTTGGCGCGTATCACCTTCTCCTCGTTGTAGGCGCAAACACACAGAGCAACGCGGGCGTCCGACTCCACCGCTGCGCGTACCGCAACCGTGTGCGGCCGCAGGCGCGCGAATACGGCCAGGCTAAGCGGATAGGTGATGAAGGGATGCATGCCGATCACGATGAGAATGGCGGCGCAGGCGAGCAGTTCTATGCCGATCAAAACGTTTTTTCCCTAAATCGATGCTGTCACGAGGAGCAGTGGGCCGCTCTGCGCCAGGCCGCTCCCGCTTCGTCCGGAACAGGCTGCCGTGCGGCGGCTGCCATCAGCACCGCCTCATACTGGGCGGCAATCCGGGACGGCGCGTAATCTGCCGCCGCTTGCCGGCATATGTCGAACATAGACCTGCGATCCCAACCACTGGCAACAAGCTCGATCAGGCTTGCGAGCAGCGACTCCGTGCCGGTCCCTGCGATAAGAAAGCCGTTGCGGCCATGCTCGATCACCTCGGGAAGCCCGCCCAGCGACGTCGCGAGGCTCGGCACGCCATAGGCGAGCGCCTCATGGAACACGCGGGGAAATGGATCTTCCCAAATCGAGGGGATGGCGAGCAGGTCGATGGATGGGAAAAACTCCGCCGGCGAAACGTGCCCAGCGAATACGATATTTTCAGTGCCCGCTGCCCGTTCATGCAGCGCGTGCGTGTAGTCGGGCTTGCCGGTGCCGGCGATACGCAGCGTGGCGGAACCCGGTTGAAGTTGCCGGAACGCGTCGATCAGGTTTTCCAAACCCTTCGACGGATCGAGCCGGCCCATGAAACCAAGGCGAAGCGGTCCGCCGGACGCGGAAGGCTCGGCGTCCGGCAACGCCTCCATCGCGTTGTTGCCGCGGATGATCCGTATGGGTTGACGGCCTGCCAAAGCTTCGGAGAACGCGCCGGCGTCGGTGAGCCGGTTGAAGACACGGTTGCTGACACAAGTGACGGCGTCGGGCAGTTTCGACAGCGAACGGCGCGTCTTGCTGAACGCATTGCACTCTGGACAGAGTGAGGCGCAGTTGCCTCGGCCGGGCCGCCACATCGCGCTCCTGGGACATGCGACGTAGTAATCGTGCAACGTCTGGACCACGGGAATTCGTAAACCTTGAGCTGCCGACCATGCGGACGCCGAGAACCCCTGCAGATTGTGAAAGTTCACGACGTCGGGCGCGAGACGTTGTAACAGCTTCGTGAGGCGGTGCTTCATGACAGGATTATAAATTTCTATCGTTTGGAAAAGCATGCGCAACATTGAGGGTTTATTCGCGCCGTGCGGCCAAAAGACATTTGCAAGCGGAAGGTAGTGCACCGGGATGCCATCGATCTCACCAGTTTCCGCCTGCCTCGCCGGCGTCAGCGTGACCACATCGCAGCTGTGACCGCGCTCCGTCATCTGTGCGGCCAGCAAGCGGAGGGTCGTCTCGGCGCCGGCAGCGCCGTGGGGTGGATAAAGCGTGTTCACAAAGGTAAGGCGCACCAGGTTCCTCCACTGGATCACGCGATGGTGTATATCCTATTCCGAGTGATGTTTCGTTGGATTACGTTGCATCGCAACATAGGAGTGGTCTAGTTCCGCCCATGAGTTTCGTCACGCGCATGCTTCGCCGGTCGCCGCGACCTGAACCCGACGCTGCCTTGCTGCCTGTTCAGCATAAGGTAACGCCGCGACTCAGCATGCCTCCACATGCAAATGCATCCAGGGGCAATGGTGCGGGGTTGCCCATGGGCGTGGGCGGATCGCCATCGTCGCAGCACCATGCGCTGCGAGAGGTCTTTACGCCGACGCGCCCGCAGCGCAGTTCGCGCCGGGTCAGCGGACGCCAGACGGAGCTGCTGCGGATTTTTCGCGCCATCGCGCTCGATCGGGCGCATGTCGTGCTTTACGGCGAGCGTGGCCGCGGCAAGACGTCGCTGGTCAACCTGGTCGCATCGGCTGCGCGCAGCTCGGGATACATGGTGGGACGATATACGTGCTCGTTCGATAGCCGCTTCGAGGACATCGTCCGCGGACTGGCCCGCGACCTTCCGAAATCGATGCTCGCGGCGCCCATCGTGCAGGACGACGAGCTTGAAGGATGCGAGGCCGCATTGCCGCGCGGACGGCTGCAGCCGCGCGACGTCGCCGCATTGCCCGGCCGTCTTGCGGGCCGGCACGTCGTACTGATTGCAGATGAGTTCGACCGTGTCGAAGACTCTGCGACACGGACCTGGTTCGCCGACGCGATCAAGCAGGCGTCCGATCGCGGTGCAGCGATAAGCCTCGTCATCGTCGGGGTATCGGACAGCCTCGAGGAGCTGGTCGGACGGCACCCCTCCATCCAGCGCAACATCTTGGGCCTGGCGCTACCGCTGCTCTCCGATGAGGAAATCGACGATATCCTCGTGCAGGGTGGGCGGGACGCCGGGATCGAGTTCCTGCCGGAGGTGCGCGGCGCGATCGTCGATGTCGCGCGCGGCGTGCCCTATGTCGCCCAGCTCCTTGGCCTGCACGCAGGGACCGAGGCGGTCGCGCGTGACGCCTCGCAGGTCGAAGGACCCGACCTGTTCGCCGCTTTCCGCCGCGCTGTCGAGGAGGCTGATCCCCGCGTCGCCACCATTTATCAGGCGATTACGCAGGGTGAGCGGGATCTGGCCACGCTGGATTGCCTTCGGGCGATTGCGGGAGGGGAACAGGATCGTTTCGCGCGATTCGTTGTGTTCGAGCGTGATGGCGAGTATCGCATCGGTGAGCGGCGGCTTGATGGCGATGCCTGGTCGTGGCTGGTCGAAGCGAACACTGTAAGGGCCTGCCGAAGCGTTAGCCCAGAGACGTTCGCCTTCTCTGAGCCAATGCTCCAGCATTATATTCTGATGCGCGAGGCGCTCGATCGTGCCGCGTCGTTTTAGTCCGGTTCGTTAAAGTAACGGAAGATTATAGGGATAGGTGGAACCCGAGCAGAACGACATTCCGGCTGTAGTTGCCTGACGTGATTGTATTCAGCTGCGTCGTCGTCAGCGTGGCTGACTGTTGCGTCAGGCTGAACGTCGAGTTGTTCGAGCCATTCTGTTGGGTGGCGTCGTAGTCGGCAGAGAGCCGTACGCGGCGGTTCACCAACCAGTTCACGCCGGCGCCAAGCGTATAGCTCGTGCTGGTTCCGCTGCCTTGCAGGAACTGCGCTGCCTGAAAGTTTGCGCGGCCCTGCAACAGGACATTCCGCTTGAGCTCATGGTCGACGACAAGGCCAACGTACGTGAAGGTGTAGCCGGCAGTGCCCTCGGATTGCGTATCCTCGATCTGTCGCCGGGCAGTGCCTGTTACTGTGGTCAATCCAGTCGGAGTGTATATCAAGCTCGCTTCCAGGATCGGGGCAACGCGGGTGCCGAACTGGGACGCGTCGAACTCTCGAACCTCGACGCCGCCGAGGACGCGGTAGCGCCATAAGCCGCTCGCTTGATAGTCGAGCCCGGCCAAAACCAGGGCGCTTTTCGAGTTGTTGCTCGGCGACCCCGACTGCGGCTTCAGGTAGTGCGAATTGAGCCCCTGTACGACGACGACGATGCCACGCTGATCGCTGAGCTCGTATCGCGTGGTAACCCCGCCGGAGAGCACGGTTCGGTTTCGATATTGCTGGCTTACCGGCAGTCCGCCAATGACGGCGGTGCTGAATTGGAACAGCCGCATGTCGACGTTGGGGACAAAGGAGAAGCGGCCGCGCTCGAACGTATAGTCCGCGCGGACGTCGTCGACATCATACGGCACAGGTGTGGTCGACGCGATGGAGCCGATGTCCGTTCCGCGCTCGTACTGCCGAAGGTGCGAGTAGCCAAGGTTTAGATCGTGGCGGTCGATCGTATATCCGCCGGCAACAGAGGCACTATAATTAGTATAGTTTTGTTGCGGATTGCCGAAGTAGGTGTAGTTGCCCACGCTGGCCGCGAGCCCAAGCCGGTTTCGTGACCAGTTGGAGGTAGCACTTACATTCGAGGACGTGTTGATGAAGGCGCTGCTGAGCCCATTGCTCACCCCGGTCAGGTTCGAGTCGTATCCGACCGTCTCGCTAAGGTTAGCATTCACCGTGTAGGCGCCGACGCGCACCCCAGTTGGCTCATAGAGAGGCCTGAGCCGGGATAGAACAGTAACCCCCTGTTGCTGATCGAAAGCGGCTAGTCCCGTGGGAAAGTAAGTATCAACATACTGAGCCCGAGCGCCCGAAGCGAAGCCCAGGGCCAGTAGGCCGACCCCGACGCACGGCAGGTATCGCCGTACTTCTGACCGTCCCATAATGCCTCCGCCGTCATCCATTATCCCATCCAAGGACACGAGCATGGCGGTGTCGGTCAAGGGCAAACAAGCCACATGGGTTGATTAAAGGGAACTTGCCTCACTTATGACTGTTTGATGCGGCACCGGCGCAACGTTTATATCACACCGCGATTATATCCTCGCTGTTGTTCTCGACGGCGGGACCGAACAAGCAATAGGATGGGCGCGATGCCATGGAGGATTGGGAGAGGGTCATGCGGGTAACGGACATAAAGCCAGGATCGATGACGAGGCGCCTTGCTGTAGTAGGACTTGCGGCGGCGCCGATCGCTGGCCTTATTGGTTGCGGTGGTCCGGGCTCAGGCCTCCCGCGCGTTGCTGACGTCGATACGAACGTCTACACGCTCGGACCGGGCGATCAGATCCGCATCATCACCTTTGGTGAACAGCAGCTCACCGGCGAGTTCCGCGTCGACGCCGCAGGCGAGATTGCCTTGCCGCTCGTTGGCGATGTGCATGCCGCCGGTTTGACCGCCAAGCAGCTCGAAGGTGCGGTTGCGCAGACCCTAACCCGTTCAAAGCTATATAAGAACCCAAGCGTTTCAGTTGAGGTGATCAACTACCGGCCAATTTTCTTGTTGGGAGAGGTGAGTCGTCCCGGGCAGTATCCATACCAGCCTGCCATGACGGTCGTCACAGCGGTCGCCGTCGGCGGTGGTTTCACCTACCGGGCCGTCACCGACCGGTTTTCGATCGTGCGCACAAGCAATAGGGAGACGACAAGCGAGGGTTCAGCTGGCCGGGCGACGTTTGTGCAACCAGGAGATGTGATCACCGTCTTTGAGCGCATCTTCTGATGCATGCTTGAGGTTGCCTCATCGGCCCGGGCGAGTTAAGATCAAAACTTGCCCTATTTGGGCCATCAAGTTCCTGTGTCGTGAGAGCGTGTCGTTTGTAGCTTAGTGCCGTCAAGTGGACGTGATCGACGGTTTGTGTGCGATGCGGCATTCTCTGCGTT
>CAXTJW010000032.1:0-18970 GCA_964244305.1 uncultured Acetobacteraceae bacterium | reverse complement strand
ACCGCACGCTGATGTTCTACCAGCTCGACGTCGAGATGAGCTTCGTCACCCAGGAGGACGTGTTCGCCGCGCTGGAACCGGTGATGCAGGGCGTGTTCCAGGAATTCGCGGACGGGCGCGCGGTGGACGGCTCCCCGTTCCCGCGCATCCCTTACGAGACGGCGATGCTGCGCTACGGCAGCGACAAGCCGGACCTGCGCAACCCGCTGCAGATCGCGGACGTGACGGAGCAGTATGCCGGTTCGGGCTTCGGCCTGTTCGCGCGCATCGCGGCGTCGGGCGGCATCGTGCGGGCCATCCCTGCCCCCGGCGCCGGCAGCCGTCCGCGCGGATTTTTCGACAAGCTGAACGATTGGGCACGCGAGCAGGGCGCCGGCGGGCTCGGCTACATCATCTTCGAGGAGGACGGCGGCCGCGGCCCCATCGCCAAGAACCTGGAGGGCGAGCGCATCGAGGGCATCCGCGTGGCCTGCGGCCTCAAGCCCGGCGACGCCGTGTTCTTCGCCGCCGGGCAGCGCGACGAGGCGGCGAAGCTCGCGGGCCAGGTCCGCATCCGGCTTGGCCAGGAACTCGGCCTGATCGAGCAGGACTGCTTCAGGTTCTGCTGGATCACCGATTTTCCAATGTATGAGATGAACGAGGACACCGGGCAGGTCGATTTCAGCCACAATCCATTCAGCATGCCGCAGGGCGAGCTCGAAGCGCTCAACACCCGGGACCCGCTCGCGATCGGCGCCTATCAGTATGACGTCGTCTGCAATGGCTACGAGCTGAGCAGCGGGGCCATACGCAACCACAAGGCCGAGACCATGATCCGCGCCTTTGAGATCGCGGGCTACACGGCGGCCGACGTCGAGGAGCGGTTCGGCGGCATGCTGAACGCCTTCCGCTATGGCGCGCCCCCGCATGGCGGCATGGCGGCGGGCATCGACCGGATCGTGATGCTGCTCGCCAACGAGCCGAACCTGCGCGAGGTCAACCTGTTCCCGCTGAACCAGCAGGGGGAGGACCTGATGATGGGCGCCCCGTCGCCGGTCGATGCGAAGCGGCTGCAGGAGCTGTCGTTGAAGGTCGAACTGCCGCCGAAGGCGAAGCCGGCCGGCTGAGGCGCGCGTCGTAAAGCACGAGAACATTGCCTATCAGGGTGCGCCCGTTCGGGCGGCCCTGGCGCACCCGTCCGGGCGGCCCTATGTCGAGAGCTGATCAGACTGGAGCAACCGCAGTGCGCCTGCGCCCCCTTGCGACCCTATTCGCCCTCTGCCTGCTGAACTCGTCGGCGTTCGCGGCTCCCCCGATGCCCGCCGGTCCCGTGCCGCTTACTGCGCATCGAGCGTTCTATCGCCTGAAGATGGACAGCGCCCGCGGAGACGTCCAGGCCGCCAGCGGCACGATGGCCTACGAGATCACCGACGCCTGCGACGGCTGGGCGACCCGGCAGCGGCTGTCGCTCAACATCACCAACAACGACGGCCAGGACATCGAGCTGGTGTCGGATTACGCGACCTGGGAGGCGAAGGACGGCCTGTCGATGCGCTTCCGCATGCGGCAGACGACGGACACCGCGGTGACGCAACAGGTCGAGGGCGACGCGGTGCTGACGGCACCCGGCGGCGCTGGCACGATCCGCTATACCATGCCGGACGAGAAGCAGATGCCGATGCCGCCCGGCACCGTGTTCCCGATGGCGCACACCGCCGCCATCATCGCCGCCGCCGAGGCCGGCAAGCACTTCCTGGCGCTGCCGCTGTTCGACGGGACGGGGGACAAAGGCACGCAGGACAGCTCGGTCGCGATCACGACCTGGAACCCGCAGCCGGCGCCATCGCCCTATCCGGCGCTGGCGGCGCTGCCGAGCGGGCGGGTGCATATCGCGTTCTTCGACCGCGACAAGGCGGCGAACGATGCGAAGCCCGCGGGCAGCCCGGATTACGAGGTCGGCATGAAATACTGGGCCAACGGGGTCGCCGACGATTTGACGATGGACTTTGCCGATTTCGTCATGCTGGGCAAGCTGAGCGAGTTCACGATCCCCGAACCGCACTGCTGATGCGGACTGCAATCGTTACCGGGGCCACGGGCGGCCTCGGATACGCGACGGCGGTGGGGCTGGCGCGGACCGGGGCAAGGGTCGTACTGGCGGGGCGTAACCCCAAGAAAGGCGAGGCGGCGCTGGCCCGGCTGCGGCGCGAGGCGGGCGACGCGGTTGTAGGCTTCGAGGTGCTGGACCTCGCGAGCCTGGCGTCCGTCGCGGCATTCGCGGAGCGCGTGCTGGCGGCGCATCCGGCGATCGACATCCTGGTGAACAACGCCGGGGTGATGGCGCCGCCGACGCGGCAGGTGACGGCCGATGGGTTCGAGCTACAGTTCGGCACCAACTACCTCGGCCATTTCGCCCTGACCGCGCGGCTGTTGCCGGCGCTGTTGCGGGCCGAGGGCGGCGCGCGTGTAGTGCAGGTCAGCAGCTTGGCGCACCGGGGCGCGGCGATGGCCTGGGGAGATCTGCAGGGCGAACGGCGTTATGGCGCGTGGAAGTCGTATGGGCAGAGCAAGCTGGCGATGCTGATGTTCGCGCTGGAACTCGCGCGCCGGGCGAAGGCACAGGGGTGGCCGCTGCTGAGCGACGCAGCACATCCCGGCTGGGCGGTGACGGACATCATCGCCAACGGGCCCGGCGGCGGCGCGATGGGGCTGAAGGAGCATGTGATGCAGGCCGGGTTCCGGCTGCTGGGCCAGTCGGCGACGGATGGCGCGCGCCCGATCGTCTATGCTGCGACTTCGCCGGATGCGAAGGCCGGCGGGTATTACGGTCCGACTGGTTTTCAGGAGATCAAAGGACCGCCTGGCCGTTCACGCATCATGCCGCAGGCGCAGGACCCGGGGGCGGGGAAGCGGCTCTGGGCGATGTCGGAGACGCTGACGGGTGTGGCGTTTCCGTCTTTGAACTAAGTAGCTACAGACGAGTATCGCGAAGCTGCCAAACAACAACGTCATTGCGAGGAGCACTTGCGACGCGGCAATCCAGAAGATCGAACACAAGCGCCGCTCTATGTTGTCCTGGATTGCCGCGCCGTAGCCGGCTCGCAATGACGGATTTTGGGGATGCTTATTTACGTCGATTAACTGCTACTCAATATCCGCAATGGCCTGGCAAAGCACTTGCAAGACCGGATAAGTACGAGGCCGACCCATACAGACGCCGGCCTCGCAAGCAGTGAACCTAACCGTTCGGCCGCAGCACCACCTTCGTGCACTTATCCTTCTTGTCGCGGAAAGTCTTATACAGCTCCGGCCCTTCCTCCAGGCTCATCGCCCGGTGCGAGATGATGAACGAGGGGTCGATCTCGCCCTTCTCGATTCGCTCCAGCAGCGGCTTCAGGTAGCGCTGCATGTGGGTCTGGCCGGTCTTCAGGGTCAAGCCCTTCTGCATGAGTGTCCCGACCGCGATCGGGCCGGTCGGGCCGGCGAATACCCCCGGCATCGACACGATGCCGCCGGGCCGGCAGGCGAGGATGGCCTGGTTCAACGCAAAGGGCCGCTCCAGGCTGACCGTGTGGCTCATTACGGTCGAGACGATGCTCTGCGCCGTGGTCGCGCCGTGGCTCTCCATTCCGACCGCCTCGATGACCGCGTCCGGCCCCTGGCCATGGGTCATCTCCATGATCTTGGCCTGCAGGTCGCCCTCGGCATAGTCGATCGTCTCCGCCCCGGCCTCACGCGCAAGCGCCAGGCGCTCCGGCACCGTGTCGATGGCGAGCACCCGCTTGGCGCCGAGCAGGAAGCAGCACTTTACCGCCAGCACGCCGATCGGGCCGCAGCCCCAGACCGCGATCGTATCGTCCGGCCCGATCTCGCAGTGCTCCGCAGCCATGTAGGCGGTCGGGAATATGTCGGAGAGAAACAATACCTGCTCGTCGGTCAGGCTATCCGGCACCTTGATCGGGCCGACGTCGGCGTAGGGCACGCGGACATACTGCGCCTGGCCGCCGGGGATGCCGCCGGTGATGTGCGAGTAACCGAACAGCGCCGCCAGCGGATAGCCATAGACCTTGGCCTGCATCTCGCCGTTCGGGTTGGTCCGCTCGCAGCAGGACCAGTTGCCCCATTTGCACTGCCGGCACTCGCCGCAGCAGATGGTGAACGGCACGACGACGCGGTCGCCGATCTTGAGCTTGGTGTTGTCGCGGCCGACCTCGACGACCTCGCCCATGCACTCGTGGCCCAGGATATCGCCGCTCTCCATGGTCGGCACGAAGCCGCCCATGAGGTGCAGGTCGGAGCCGCAGATGGCGCAGGCGCTGACCTTGATGATGGCGTCGCGGCCGTGCTGGATGGTCGGGTCCGGGACGGTGTCGCAGCGGATGTCTTCTTTGCCGTGCCAGGTTAGGGCGCGCATGAGCTGGTCCTTTTTACCGTGATGATTCGGCAGAAACCCACCAGGGGCGCGCGGGATGCAGCCACGACATTGAATACTGCGTGACCCCGCAGGTCACCGCCCCCGCCCCCGCCCAATCACGCCATCCCCGAATCGGCTGCGCAGCGCGTCCATCGCCTGCTGCATCGCCACTCGGCGCGGCGCGTCGGGGTCGCCGAGGTCCGCCTGGTCCGCCAATCGCCCCGGCAGCAACGGCGCCGCACCCAGCCCGATCAGCCGGAATGCCGTGCCGTCCGCCTCCCGCCGCAACAGGCCACGGCCGGCCTGGAACAACAAGTCCGGCAGCGCCGTCGGGCCCGGTAAGCGCTGCGCCCGGGTGCGGCTGGCGAAACGCGCGGTCTTCAGCTTCAGCACGACGCCACCTGCCGCAAAGCCCTTCTCCCGCAGCCGTCGCGCCAGCTTCTCCGCCATCCGCCAGAGATGCCTCTCCAGCACGGCGGGATCGGCAAGGTCGGTGTCGAAGGTCGTCTCGGCGCTGATCGACTTGGTATCCTGGCTCGGGTCCACCCGGCGCGCGTCCTCGCCGCGGGCGCGCCGGGCCAGCGCGGGGCCGTCCTCGCCGAGCCGGGCCAGCGCCGTGCGGTCGTCCAGCACCTGCAGCTGCGCCAGATGAGTGATGCCGAGCGCGTGCAGCTTGCGTTCCTGCGCCGGGCCAACGCCGGGCAGCAGCCGCACCGGTTCCTGCGCCAGGATGGCGGCGGCGTCCGACCCCAGCACCGCAAAGCCGCGCGGCTTGTCGCGCCCGGCGGCCAGCTTGCTCAACAGCCGGTTGGGCGCCAAGCCGATCGATACCGTGACACCGACCTCCGCCTCGATCCGCCGCGCCAGCCCGGCCACCACGGCGGCAGGCGGCGCCCCATGCAGCGCCGCGGTGCCCGAAAGGTCCAGCACCGCCTCGTCGATCGACAGCGGCTGCACAAGCGGGGTGAGGTCGGCCATCAGGGCGCGGATGTGCCGGGCGGCTGCGGTGTATTTGGCGAAGTCTGGGCGGATCACCTCGGCATCGCTGCAGGCTTTCAGCGCCTGGAACATCGGCATCGCGCTGCGCACGCCGTGCATGCGGGCGATGTAGCAGGCGGCGGTGACGACCCCGCGCGTGCCGCCGCCCACGATGACCGGGCGGCCGGCGAGCTCCGGGCGGTCGCGTTTCTCGACGCTGGCGTAGAAGGCGTCGCAGTCGATGTGGGCGATGTGCAGCCGGAACAGCTCCTCATGCCGGACGATGCGCCGCGAGCCGCAGGCGGGGCACGCGGCCCCCGGCGGCGACGCACCGCAATCCCGGCAGAGACTATCCATCACCCGCAACGGCGGGCCAGAGCCACGCGGCGCCCCGCACGCCGCTGCTGTCGCCATGATGGTTCCGCACCACGGGCGTCGTGGTCAGGTCGCTGAACACGTATTGCGCCATCAATGCGGGCACCCGTTCATACAGCGATGCCATGTTGGACACCCCGCCGCCCAGCACGATCACGTCGGGGTCCAGCACGTTGACAATGACCGCGAGCCCGCGCGCCAGCCGGTCCGCATGGCGCTCGATCGCCGCCGTCGCGGCCGGGTCGCCGGTTGCTGCCCGCCGCTCCGCCTCGGCCGCGGTCGGCGCGTTGCAGGATCGCGCCAGCCCGGGCCCGGCCAAATACAGCTCCAGGCACCCCGCCTGGCCGCACCAGCATGGCGGCAGCGGCCACTCGTCTTCGCGCGGCCAGGGCAGGGGGGTGTGGCCCCATTCGCCGGCGATGTGGTTGCGCCCGGCCAGGACTTGCCCGCCCACGATGATGCCGCCGCCGCAACCGGTGCCCAAGATCACCCCGAATACGCAGTGCTGCCCGGCCCCCGCGCCGTCGGCGGCCTCGCTCAGCGCGAAGCAGTTGGCGTCGTTCTCCACCCGGACCGGGCGGGCCAGCGCCGCCGCGAGGTCCCGGTCCAGCGCATGGCCGATCAGCATCTGCGAATTGGCGTTCTTCACCAACCCGGTCGCCGGGCTGATGACGCCGGGGATGCCGATGCCGACGCTGGCCGGCGCGCCGAGCGTCGCCTCCGCCGCCTGCACCAGGCCAGCGATCCCGGCGATGACGCCATCATAGGCGGGCGGCGTGTCCACCCGGCGGCGGAACGCGATCTGCCCGGCCAAGTCGATCGCGACAACCTCGATCTTCGTGCCGCCCAGGTCGACGCCGATTCGGTATGCCATGTTCCATAAGATAGCGGCTTCCGCGGCGCGTGCCAGCCTGATCTCCCCAGCTTGATCTCCCGCATCCCGTATGGAGATAATGCCGGCATGACCGAGACGATCCTCGACGTGAAGGACATGAAGTGCCCGCTGCCGGTGCTGCGCGCCAACCGGGCCCTACGCGGCATGGCGCCGGGCGACCGGCTGCGCGTGCTGGCCACCGACCGCGCGGCGGTGGCGGATTTCCAGGCATTCTGCCGTGAGACCGGGCATGCCCTGGTGGCGCAGGCGGAGGATGCGGGGGTGTTCAGCTTTACTATCCGCCGCCGGGCCGACCCTCGCGCCAGCGAGCCCGCATGACCGTCGCGCTGTTCACCCATCCGGCCTGCCTGGGTCACGACAACGGCGGCTACCACCCGGAATCGCCCGACCGCCTGCGTGTGGTGCTGCAGGCGCTGGAGCATCCGGATTTCGTCCCGCTGTTGCGCGAGGCGGCGCCCGAAGCGACAGTGGCGCTGCTCGAACTGGCGCATCCGCCGGAATACGTCCGCGCCATCCTGGGCATCGACCCGGCGCCGGGCGAGTTCGTGCATTTGGACGGCGACACCAGCATGGGCCATGGCAGCCGCGAGGCGGCATCACGCGCGGCCGGCGGTGCGGTGGCGGCGGTGGACGCGGTCATGGAGGGCTGGGCCCGCGCCGCCTTCGTGGCCACGCGCCCGCCGGGCCACCACGCGGAGCGCAGCCGGGCGATGGGATTCTGCCTGTTTGCCAACGCGGCGATCGCGGCGCTGCATGCGCAGGCGCGATGGGGCCTGCAGCGGGTTGCGGTTATCGATTTCGACGTGCACCACGGCAACGGCAGCCAGGACATCCTGTGGTCGCATCCCGGCCTGTTTTATGTCAGCAGCCATCAGTCGCCCTGCTACCCCGGCACCGGCGCGCCCGAGGAGCGGGGTGTCGCCAACAACGTGCTGAACCTGCCGTTGCCGCCCGGCGCGACCGGCATCGATTTCCGCCGCGTTTGGGAGCGGGTCGGCCTGCCGGCGATCGACGTATGGGAGCCAGAGCTGCTGATCCTGTCGGCCGGGTTCGACGCCCATCGCGCCGACCCGTTGGCGGAGCTGCGGCTGGACACCGAGGATTTCGGCTGGCTGACGGATGAGCTGCTCGCCCTGGCCGACAAGCATTGCGCCGGCCGCTTGGTGTCGGTGCTGGAGGGAGGCTACAACCTCCAGGCGCTCGCGGCCTCCGCCGCCTTGCATGTCCGCCGGCTGATGCGGCAATAGTGCGCGCGGTTTAGGAGACTACAAGGGATGGCGGATGACGTGGCCGGCTTGTCGTTTGAGGACGCGCTGGCGGAACTGGAGCGCATCGTGCGCGGGCTGGAGGGCGGCCAGCAGAAGCTTGAGGAAGCGATCACCGCCTATGAGCGCGGCGCGCTGCTGCGGCGGCATTGCGAGACCAAGCTGGCGCAGGCCGAGTCGCGGGTGCAGGCGCTCGTCGAGCGCGCGGACGGCAGCTTGGCGTTGAAGGCGATGGATTGATGGACACGCTGGAGGCGGTCGATGTCCAAGCCGCGCTCGCCGAGCACGCGGCCGTGGTCGAGGAGGCGGTCGACACCCTGCTGCCGTTGCCCGAGGGTCATGAGCGGCGGCTGGTCGAGGCGATGCGCTATGCGACGCTCGGCGGCGGCAAGCGGATGCGCGGGTTCCTGGTGATGGAGGTGGCCGGGCTGTTCGGCGTGGCGCGGACCTCGGCGGCGCGGGTGGCGGCCTCGGTCGAGATGCTGCACGCCTACTCGCTGGTGCACGACGACCTGCCGTCGATGGACGACGACGACCTGCGCCGCGGGCAGCCCAGCACGCACCGGCAATTCGACGAGGCGACGGCGATCCTGGCCGGGGACGCGCTGCAGGCGCGGGCGTTCGAGCTGCTGGCCGACGCCGACACGCACTCCGACCCTCTGGCGCGGTGCGAATTGGTGGCGGCGCTGGGTCTGGCGTCGGGCGCGCGCGGCATGGCGGGGGGCCAGATGATCGACATGGCGACCGAGGGCCAGGTGCTGACGAATGAGGAAGTGACCCGGCTGCAGGCGCTGAAGACCGGGCGGTTGATCCAGTATAGCGCGGAGGCTGGGGCGATCCTGGGCCGGGCGGCGGCGCCGCTGCGGGCGCAGATCGCGGCGTATGGGCGGGATTTGGGGGCGGCGTTCCAGATTGCGGACGACGTGCTGGACGCGGTGGGCACGACCGAGGGCATCGGCAAGACGGCTGGGAAGGACGAGGCGGCGGGCAAGGCGACGGTGGTGGCGTTGCTCGGCATCGAGCGTGCGCGGGCGCAGGCGGTCATGCTGGCCGGGCAGGCGGTCGCGCATCTTGCGGCGTTCGACGGCCGGGCGGACCGGCTGCGGGCGCTGGCGGGCTACGTGGTGTCGCGGGAGCATTGAGGCCTCAGCGCAGGTAGGACGCGAGCGCGACCGTGGCCGGCACGGTCGCGGCCCCAAGCGCCCCGGCGATCAGCGGGATGGCGGCAAGGCCGGGCAGCCGCAGCGGCCGCACGCAGGGAAGCGCCACGGCAAAGAAGGGCAGCAGCGGCAGGAAGTAGCGTCCTTGCAGTCCATCGATGACGGTCGCGCCGACCGCGGTCCAACCTAGATATTGCGCCAGCATGACGGCCCAAGCGCTGAGCGCGATGCCGAGCAGGCCGGCGAGCGCCGGGCGCGGACCCAGGCCTGTCTCGAAGAACAAGGCGACGAAAACGAACGGCAGCGCCACGGTCCACAGCGAGTAGAGCCACATCGGCAGCATGATAAATAGCCATCCCAGCACGCCGATCATCTGTTGCCAGAGCTGCTGTTGTTCATACAAGCTTTGCGCGACCACCGTAATCGCCCGCGTCGGGTCGGCCCTTAGCACCTGGAGCTGCGCCACCGGGTCGACCGCGGCAAAGCGTTGCGGGGGCCCCGGCCAGAGCGGCCCGGCCTCGTAGGGCGGCCGGCTGAAGGCGCCGATGACCGTCGCCTGGTTGAATGCCGCCCATCCGAGCATCAGGCCGAGCGAGAGCGCGACGACGCCCAACCTCGTTGGCACGGACGGCCGCGCCGCCGCCAGCAGCACGAGCAGCAGCGGCGCATACGGCAGCTTGGTCAACCCGATCAGCGTTATAAGCGCCGCCGCCGTCCACCATTCCCGCGCGCCGCCGCGGGTCATGCACGCAGCGGCCAGCGCAGCGGAGGCGATCAGCACGCCGTCGCCGCTCAGGCTGGCCGACAGCCCCAAGGACATCGGCAACAGCAGGGTCGCGGCGATCAAGGCCCGGCCGCGCTTTGCCAAAGCCAGCGCCGCCGTCGCCAGCAAGCCGAACGCCAGGACGTTGGCCAACCGTCCAGCCAGGAACGCCTGCGCCGGAGAGGCCTGGAACAGCCGGACCACCTTGACCGTGAGCGCCGCCGGCAGATAAGCGGCGGGAAAATAGGTCGCGATCGTGCCCAACTCCACGAACCGCGAGGGGCCGCCCCACTCCACGGTGTCGGCGGCATTGCGCTCGGCGAGGGTCTGAACTTGCCCCTCGGGCGTTTGGCGGGCGACCTCCAGCAGGGTCGGGGGGGTCGTGAAGCCGCCGTCGGTGCCCTCGCGATGACCCAGCACCCGGCCATGCGACAGCGCGTCCACCCGGATCGCATGCGCGCCCTCGTCCGGCGCCTGCCCCAGCGGCAGCAGCAGCGCAATGAGCGATCCCGTCAGCAACGCGAGCACGAAGAAACAGATCGGAACACAGAGCGAGCGGAGCCTGTCGAGCGTCATGGGTCGGTTCTCCGCCAGGCCACGCTCTGACACAATCGCTAATTGAGGTATGAATGGACGATAAGCCCGTGCAAGGCGGGTCTGTTCGATTGCACCCAGGAACCTGGAACCAAGGCGGACGCTATTGACGAAACGACGTGCGGATCAATTGCTGGTGGACCGCGGCCTGGTCGAAAGCCGCACCCGGGCGCAGGCGCTGATCCTGGCGGGGAAGGTGTGGAGCGGCGACCGCCGGGTCGACAAGGCGGGGGACGGGCTGCTGGAGGATGCGGCGCTGGAGGTGCGCGGACAGGACCATCCGTGGGTCTCACGCGGCGGGTTGAAGCTCGACCACGCGATCGGGCATTTCGGGCTGCAGGCCACGGGGCTGGTGTGCCTCGACGTCGGGGCTTCCACCGGGGGGTTCACCGACGTGCTGCTGCATCATGGCGCGGCGCGGGTCCATGCGGTGGACGTGGGGCATGGCCAGCTCGCCTGGAAGCTGCGCGGCGATGCGCGGGTCGTGGTGCACGAGCGCACCAACGCGCGCTATTTAATTAGGGAACAGGTGCCGGACCCGATCGGCGCCCTGGTGTGCGACGCCGCGTTCATCGGCCTCGGGACATTGCTGCCGGCGCCGCTGGCGCTATGCGCGCCCGGCGCCTGGGCGATTGCACTGATAAAACCGCAGTTCGAGGCCGGGCCGGGCCAAGTGGGCGCCAAGGGCGTGGTGCGGGATGCGGCGGTGCATCGCGCGGTCTGCGCCCGGGTGCGCGATTGGTGGGCGGCGCTGCCGGGTTGGCGGGTGCTGGGGATCACGGACAGCCCGATCACCGGGCCGGAGGGCAATCGCGAGTTCCTGATCGCGGCCCGGCGTGATTGACGTCTATGCGGCTAAGGTTTATGCGCCTAGGTCTCAGGCGGCATTGAGTTGCGCGATCTCGGCCAGCAGCGCCCATACCCGCGCCGGCTCCATCGGGACGTCGGGATCGTTCAGGATGCGGTCGAGCTCGTCGAGCTTGGCCGCTTCGTCGGGTTCCACCATGCCGCTGTTCCTTCTTTGATCCAGCTATGTCGCGCCTGAACGTGGCAGGAGCATGACGGTTCGAACTTCGCACTGCAACATTTTGCGGACCGCGACGGCCCGGCCTCGACCGCCCGGGGCTTCCCCCTTTTGCTGGCGTGTGTCACCACGGCTGGCTCACTTCCCTAAGCACCGAGGTCCTCCATGCCAGATGGCAGCCCAGTACTCCAAGGCACCCTGATGAAGGGCAAGCGCGGCGTGATCATGGGGGTGGCGAACGACCGGTCCATCGCCTGGGGCATTGCGGCGGCCTGCGCGGCGCAGGGTGCGGAGCTGGCCTTCACCTACCAGGGGGACGCGCTCGGCAAGCGGGTGCGGCCGTTGGCCGAGAGCGTCGGCAGCCGGCTTGTCGTGCCCTGCGACGTGGCGGACGACGCGAGCCTCGACAACGCGTTCGCCGCCATCAAGGAGGCGTGGTGCCAGGACGGGGGCGGGATCGACTTCCTGGTGCACGCCATCGGTTGGGCGGACAAGGCGTATCTTCGCGGACGGTATATGGACACGCCGCGGCAGGCGTTCCTGGTGGCGATGGACATCTCGTGCTTTTCGTTCACCGCAGTGGCGCAGCGGGCGGTGCCGCTGATGCGGGCGGGGGGGGCGCTGCTGACCCTCACCTACCTGGGCGCCGAGCGGGTGATGCCGCATTACAATGTGATGGGGGTTGCCAAGGCGGCGCTGGAGTCGTCGGTGCGCTATCTGGCCGCGGACCTCGGTGGCCAGGGCATCCGGGTGAACGCGCTGTCGGCCGGGCCGATGAAGACGCTGGCGGCGAGCGGCATCGGCGATTTCCGCTATATCCTGCGTTGGAACCAGTACAACTCGCCGCTGGAGCGCAACGTCTCGCTGGAGGAAGTGGGCGGCGCTGGGCTTTATCTGCTCAGTCCGCTATCGTCGGGCGTGACGGGCGAGGTGCACCATGTCGACAGCGGCTACCACGTGGTCGGCATGAAGAATCCGGCGGCGCCGGACATCAACGTCGCCAGCGAGTGATGATCGGGGACCGGTGAGCCACAACACGTTCGGGAAACTGTTCCGCGTCACGACCTGGGGCGAAAGCCATGGGCCGGCGATCGGCTGCGTCGTGGACGGGTGCCCGCCGCGCCTGCCGCTGACCGAGGCCGACATCCAGCCCTGGCTCGACCAGCGCCGGCCGGGCCAGTCGCGCTTCACGACGCAGCGGCAGGAGCCCGATACGGTCCGCATCCTGTCCGGCACGATGGACGGCATGACGACCGGAACGCCGATCGCGCTCGAAATTCAGAATGTGGACCAGCGCAGCCGGGACTATGGCGAGATCGCGCAGCAGTTCCGGCCGGGCCACGCCGACCTGACCTATGAGCTGAAATACGGGATACGCGACCATCGCGGCGGCGGGCGCAGCAGCGCGCGGGAGACGGCGATGCGGGTGGCCGCGGGCGCCATCGCGCGGATCGTGCTGGGTGCGGGCGTGCGGGTGCGCGGCGCGATGGTGCAGATGGGCGGGCACGCGGTCGACCGGGAACGCTGGGATTGGGGCTTTGTTAACCAGAATGCGCTATTCTGCCCGGACGCGGTGGCGGCTGCCGAATGGGAGGCGGAATTGGCGGCGATCCGTAAAGCTGGGTCGAGCGTAGGCGCCGTGATCGAGATCGTCGCCGACGGTGTTCCGCCGGGCTTGGGTGCACCTATCTATGGTAAGCTCGATGCGGACCTCGCTTCGGCGCTGATGGGGATCAATGCCGTGAAGGGCGTGGAGATTGGCGACGGGTTCGCTGCTGCGGCGCTCCGGGGCGAGGGCAATGCGGACGAGATGCGGATGCAGGATGGGGTCGTGCAGTTCGGCTCGAACCATGCCGGCGGCGTGCTGGGCGGCATCTCGACCGGGCAGCCGGTGGTGGCGCGGTTCGCGGTGAAGCCGACAAGTTCTATCCTGGTGCCACGGCTAGCGGTTGATCAGGCCGGGCGGGACGTGGAGGTGGTGACGCGGGGCCGGCACGACCCATGCGTCGGCATACGCGCGGTGCCGGTGGGCGAGGCGATGATGGCATGCGTGCTGGCGGACCACTTGTTGCGACATCGGGCACAGGTCCCGGATGCGCCGTGCTCGACACGGCTGCCGCGCAATTAGTCGTGCGATTGCAGCGCAACGAGCGCAATCTATTGCGCGCAACAATTCCCGGTGGCAGGGATGTGCGTTAGATGCAGCCGTGTCCTGATCCTATCGAACCCGCCGCGCTCGACGCTTTCGTCGATTGCATTGGTGCGCGTTTGTGGCGGGACCGGTTGGCTACACTACGGTCGGGCGCTGCGGCGCAGACCCGGTCGGGCCGACAGCGATCGCAGCGCCATTGCATCGAGCTCGCGATCGAGCGGCTGCGGTCAAATGCGTCGGGCCGGCCCGCCAGCACCGCGGAGCGCTGGATCGCGACTCTAGCCGCCACGGCCGTCACGCTGTTCGAAGCATTGCCGAACGAGGGCCGGCTGCGGCTGGCGGCGCTGCTCCGCTCCGCCGTCATCGAGGACGCCTGCCTGGTGCCGCCGTTCCACCTGTTGCGTACGGCGGAACTGCAGCGCTCGCGCGGTTTCGCCGTGGCGTTCGCGGGGCTGGAGGATGCGGCGCCGTTCGACCTGTTGCTGCATCGGGACGGCGTCGAGGCCGAGGTCGCCTGCGACGTGATCTCGGCCGAGAATGGGCGCGGCGTGCACCGGGGCGCGTGGTTCAACTTGGTGGACCGCATCGACGCGGAGCTGCAGACTTGGCTGTGCGCGCATCCCGGCCGCTATATCCTGAAGATGACGCTGCCGCAGGGCTTACGGGCCGAGCGGGACGGCGAGTTGCTCGCGACATTGCATGCCCGCATCACCGCGATGCTGGGCGAGTCGCGCCGGGCGGATCATGACGAGGCGGCGGTGCTGCGGCTCGATCCGCTGATGCTGGCGGCGGCGCAGGCGGACGAGCTGGGGCTGATGCCGCGCCTGCGCCGCGAGTTCGGGCCGGAGGCGCATCTCTCCGTTACGGCCGCCAACGGAGGCATTTTCGTGATGGCGGCGCGGGCCGGGCAGGAGGACGAAGTTGCGGTTGCGATCCGCCGCCGCATGGCCGCCATCGCTCCCGCTCGCCTGACCGGCACCCGGCCGGGTATCCTGGCGATGTTCATCGAGGACACCGACCGCGCCGAGTGGCGGAGCTTGCGCGAGAAGCTGGAGCTGGAGGGAGAAGCGCGCAAATTCATGACGCATCCCGAGGCGCGCAGCGTGGTGGCCGTGACCTGCGTGTCCCGCCTGGAGCTGTTCGGCTTACCGGTGCCGGATAGTGCGCCCGATGGCGAGCTGCGTTTCCGCAACCCGGCCCATCCGGCGGCCAAAGCGCCCGAGCTGGCCCCGGCGGTGCTGTCGTCGGTTTAGCCACAGGAGGCCCGCCATGCCTGATACCCCGCTGCCATCCCTCGACACCCGCGGCATCCCCGCCGCCGCCGATCCGCTGCTGCTGTTCCAGGCCTGGTTCAATGAGGCCAAGGGCACCGAGATCAACGACCCGAACGCCATGACGGTCGCCACCTGCACACCCGATGGGGCGCCCTCTGCCCGGATCGTGCTGCTGAAAGACTTCGATGCGCGCGGCTTTGTTTTCTATACGAACCGGGAGGGTCGCAAGGGGGGCGAGTTGATCGCCAACCCACGTGCCGCTTTGTTGTTTCATTGGAAAACCTTGCAGCGCCAGGTTCGCATCGAGGGCGAGGTCGAGGCGGTGACCGACGCCGAGGCTGATGCCTATTTCAACAGCCGCGCCCGCATCTCCCGTTTGGGTGCGCTGGCGTCGGACCAATCGCGCCCGCTGGCGTCGCGTGGCGAGCTGGAGCGCCGGGTCGCCGAGCTCGACGCGCGCTACCCCGGCGACAGCATCCCGCGTCCGCCGCACTGGTCCGGCTTTCGGGTGAAGCCGCGGCTGATCGAGTTCTGGCAGGATATGCCGTTCCGGCTGCACGACCGCCGGGTCTATACGCGGGCGGGCGAGGGCTGGGGGATCGGGGCGCTTTACCCCTAGTTGGCGGCTGCGTACGGGGCGCTTGGTCGTGTTTTGTGGCGCGGATCCAGTTTTGTGCGAAGCGCGGCTTGCGACAGGGGAGAATGTGCTAGCGTCCGCGTAACGATCGTGGAGTTCAGTCCCTGCATCGCTTCATCCTCCAGGCGATCGACCCTGTCCTCGGCTGCCCGGTGCTGGAAACCATGCTTGTTGTGGAGGACTTGGAGGCACTTCGGTTGGTGCTAGGCTTGGACACCCTAGGCGACGCTGAATTTTGGTCAACCTACACCCTCGATGGAGCCATTTTGCAGATGATCTCCGAACGATTTGGAGTCGAGATCGACGCGGATGGACGAGAGTGCTGGCTGTCCCGCGCGCACTCCATTCGGAAAATCCCCTACCTAGTCCACACAGGGTATGAGCTCGCTTTGATGCTGGACGGCGTTAAGCCGCTTGCAAGGTTTAGTGTCGAATATCCGACCAAGCCCGACGACTGGGTTCCAGATTCACTGTTCGGGCCGCATGTTCAGTCGGGCGCGCTTGTGCGGTTCACCGCGGACGAGCCCTATAATCAGCCGATGCCCATCCGAAATGGTCGCCTGTTCGCGGGCGTGCGGTGGATTTTCTATGCTCGCCACGGCGAGGAGTGGCGGATCGATGCTCATCTCCTGATCTGGCGACAGCTTAAGCATGGCCCTTGGAACGAGACCCTGGAGCGGTTGGATGGATCGCTGCTCGGTTACACCGAGGCACAGAACGATTGGTGGGGGGACAACCGTCGACTCGCTGTCTCGTCGTGGACCGGGAGCACCGTCTACGTTGCCCTGTCCGATGCCGAACTGGTGTTTCTACGCGCAGTCGGCGAGAAAGCCTTGCCGCCTGACGCTACGCTAAGATTGATGATGTACGGGACTCGGCCCAAGCCGGCGAAGCTCGAACAGTGGATGGCGACCTCCGGCGCTGCAGCGATCGTGCGCTTTGGCCTAGCAGACGCTTTTCTAAGTAATCGTGAGCATGAGGATACGAACGGCACGCTTTGCTACCTGATCTCCCGTGAAGAAATCCCAGCACTCAACCGCGCACTGGCGTCCCCAATAAAAGTCATCGCCGAGCGAGCGGTGGCCAAGGAAGCCTCCCGCATCGCGTAGCAGAACTGTGCAGGCATCCACCGGACAAACTATGGTAACATTCTCTTCACAACCGTGATCAAGGAGCTTGGACCATGGCCATACGCAAGCTGCTGCTGCCCCTGACCGGCACCGCCGCCGGCGAGGCCGCGTTGTCCACCGCGTTGATCGTCGCGCGCCTGTGGGACGCGCACGTGACCGCGCTGCATGTCCGCGTCGACAGCCGCGACGTGGCGCCGCTGGCCGGCGAGGGCCTGTCGGGCGCGATGATCGAGGAAATGATGTCGGCGACCGAAAAGGAGAGCACCGACCGCAGCAACGCCGTGCGCACGATGTTCGACCGCTTCGTGGCGGCGCACGGTGTCGTCGTCGCCGAGCCGCACTTCCGCGCCGGCGCCACTGCGGATTTCACCAGCATCACCGGGCGGGAGGAGGACCTGGTCGCGCAGCTCGCCCGGCTGGCGGACCTCACGGTCGTGCCGCATCCGGAAGCCGGGGACGACGTATCGAGCTCCGACGCGCTGCACGCCGTGCTGTTCGACAGCGGCCGCCCGGTGCTGATCGCGCCGCAGCAGGCCGGGCCGACGATCGGCACCCGCATCTGCGTCGCATGGAACGGCACCGCCGAGAGCGCCGCCGCGGTCCATGCGGCCATTCCCTGGATGCAGCGGGCCGAGGCCGTCCGCGTGCTGTCCGCCGACGAGTATCAACGCCGCGGCCCCGGCGCGGCCGAGCTCGCCAGCTATTTGGCGCTGCACGGCATCCGGCCCGAGATCGCGCAGTTCCGGCCGCTGGAGCGCGAGGTCGGGCGCGGCGTCTTGGCCGCCGCGAAGGAGTTTGGCGCCGACATGCTGGCGATGGGCGCCTACAGTCATTCCCGGCTTCGGCAATTGATTCTCGGCGGCGTAACGCGCCACGTGCTGGAGAATGCGGCGCTGCCGGTCCTGATGGCACGGTAGCGCGTTGGCGATACATAGCGACTATCCCCGGGTCGAGAGTGGCTGAGTCGAACTCGCCGGGTTGCCGAGGCGTTGCAGCATCAAATCTGGAGGATGCGATGCGCAAGCTTTTGATGGTTGCGGCGATTGGTGCGGCTGTGGCCGGCCCGGTTGCGGCACAGAGCCTGAACGACGTTGGGCGGCTCTTGCAGCAGCAGATTGCGCCGGGTCAACAACAGCCGAATCAGCAGGAGCGCGATCGGGCGATCTATGAACAGGGCCGCCGCGACCAGGAGGAAAGCCGGCGTCAGGAACTGCGTCAACGGGACGAGGCCGGCCGTGGCCGTGATGACCGGCGTGATGATGACCGCCGCCGCGCCGAGGAGCGCGATCGTCTCGAACGGGATCAGGGCCGTCAGCGTACGGAGCAGGACCGCCGGTATGACGACGACCGGCGCAGCCGTGATCAGCCGAGCCGGTATTAACCCAGACCGAACGCGACGGCCGGTCTGGGTTCAGGCGGTCGCCATGCGATAGAGCCGGGTGGTCCGCAGTATTCGGTCCTCCAGCTCCAGCGATGTCGGCACTGCGTATTCCCCGAGCAGTGCCAAGCCTTGCGGCGGTAAATAGGCGTGCCCGGGGTCGGCGATCCAGACCTCGCATGCTCCGGCCATGCGGCGCAGCCATGGCAAGATGTGCTCGGTCATGGGTGCCTCGTAGCAGACGTCACCGCATAGGATGACGTCCCATCGGCATACGCAGCCGACGACATCCTCGGCCAGAACGTGAATTGCCGCGTCGTTCGCCCGTGCATTGGCCAGGGTCGCCGCGATCGCCATGGCGTCGATTTCAGCGGCCTCGGTTCGGGAAGCGCCTGCCAAGGCGCAGGCGATTCCGGCGATGCCGCAGCCGGCGGCGAAGTCCAGCACCCGGCGGCCGCGGACGGTTTCCGGGTGATCGAGGATGTGCCGGGCCAGCGCCTGTCCGCCGGGCCAGGCGAAGGCCCAGAATGGCGGCTCGAGGTTGGCTTGGTGCATCCAGGCTTCGCTGGCCTGCCAGATCGGCGTGATCTCGGTCGCGAGGTGGAGCGCGATTTCCGGCACGAGCGGCGTGCGGGTCAGCACGGTATGCGCGCGGATGAACTCCGTCGTCATTGCACCGCTGCCCCGCCGAACTGCGCGTCGTGCAGCCGGCGATAGGCGCCGTCGGTCGCCAGAAGCTCGGCATGCGTGCCCTGCTCGGCGATGCCCGCCTCGGTCACGACGACGATCCGGTCGGCCTCGCGAATTGTCGCCAGCCGGTGGGCGATAATCAGGGTCGTGCGCCCATCCGCCAGTTCGGCGAGGGATTGTTGGATGGCGCGCTCGGTTTCGCTGTCTAGGGCCGACGTCGCCTCGTCGAGGATCAGCAACGGCGGGTTCTTGAGAAAAATGC
>CAXTJW010000031.1:2872-19411 GCA_964244305.1 uncultured Acetobacteraceae bacterium | reverse complement strand
GCGGCGCGCGTAGCCTGTATTCCGAAGGTCAGGCCATCCTGGTCACGGCGGCGAGTGTGATCGAGAAGGGCAAGCAGGCGGCCTCCGAGGCGCTCGAAGCGTCCGTGGGGGATATCGAGTTCGCGGCCGGGCGGTTCAGCGTGACCGGGACCGACCGTGGGATGGACATCATGGAGCTCGCGGCCGCGCAGCGCGTCCGTGCCGCCAGTGGCCAGGAGGCGACGACACTCGACGCCGCCGAGGTTGCCAAGATCGATGTGCACACCTTCCCGAACGGCTGCCACATGGCCGAGGTCGAGGTCGATCCCGACACGGGCATGATCGCCGTGCTGCGCTACATCGTCTGCGACGACGTGGGCAAGGCGGTGAACCCGATGATCGTGCGCGGCCAGGTGCATGGCGGCGTGGCGCAGGGCTTCGGCCAGGCAGTGATGGAGCGGACGGCGTATGATCCGCAGTCCGGCCAGTTGCTGTCGGGCAGTTTCATGGACTACGCCCTGCCCCGCGCGGCCGACCTGCCGGACATCGAGGTCGACCTGATCGAAGTGCCTTGCCTGAGCAACCCGCTCGGGGTCAAGGGTGCCGGCGAGGCAGGCGCGGTCGGCAGCCCGCCTGCGGTGATCAACGCCATCGTCGACGCGCTGGCCTCTGCCGGGGTCAAGAGCATCGACATGCCGGCGACGCCGGAGAAGGTGTGGAAGGCCATCCATATGGGCCAGGCAGCGTAGAGCCCGCTGCCCGACGAACGGCCCGAGGTTCGCCTCGGGCCGCTCGTGCCTTTTCATCGCCCCATCTTGTCACACTAGTGAAACCTCTCCTCTTGACGGCAACCGCGCGGACATGTTCGCGTTCTGCCCAATCATCAAAGGAGAGACGGCCATGGCTGTTACCGACACCTTCAACGACGCCGCGCAGGACGCAAAAGACCAAATCGCGCAGCTCCGCGCCCAAGTGCAGACGCTTATGGCTGAGCGGGTGACCCCGGCGCTGGCGAATGCGGCCGGCTCGGCTGAGGAGTATGCTCGGCAAGCCAGGGACATGGCGTCCGACCAGACAGAGGTGCTTTCGGAACAGGTGCGTGAGTCGCCGATCGTCGCCATCCTGATTGCGGCCGGCGCGGGCTATTTGCTCGGCCGCATCGCGCGCTAGTTCGATGCGGACGGTCGATCTCGCGAAGATCGCGGCCTCAGCCGAGGCGTTGCGTCTTCGCCGTATCGCGGTGCGGCAGGGCAAGCGCGGAGCGTATGGCGCCGCGGCCGCCGTGTTCGGCATCGCGGTGTTCGTGTTGCTGCATGTCGTCGCCTATAATGCGATGGTCCCGAACGTCTCGCCGTTGATCGCAAGCGCCATCCTGCTCGGTTTCGACCTGATCGTCGCCGCCGTGCTCGGATACTTGGCAATGAGCAACAAGCCCGATGCGATCGAGGACGAGGCGAAGACAATTCGCCAGCAGGCGATCGTGGAAATGCGGCGATCGGTGACGACCATGGCGCTGGCCGGCGAGGTTGCGGGGATGATGGTGCGCCGGCCACGGCATGTGACCGTGGTGAAGCCGCGTGGAACCGTGGGCCTGGCTGGTGAACTGGCGGCCCGGCTGCTGGCGCGAAAGTAGTAATTCGCTTATAGGCCGGGTGCGCTACCTAAGGGCATCCGGCCTATGTCTTCTACACTTGAAGCGACCGTCCTAGCCCGCATCCAGGGGCGCATCGGCCGGCTGACGCTGAACCGGCCAAAGGTCTTGAATGCGGTCGACCGGACTATGCTTCGGATAATTCATCGAGCGCTTGACGCCTGGAGCCATGACCCGGCGGTTCATGCCGTCGTGATCGAGGGTGCTGGCGGACGGGCGTTCTGCGCCGGCGGGGATATACGCTGGGTGCGCGAGATGACGCTCTCGGGGCATCACGCGGAGACCAAGGCGTTCTTTGCTGAGGAATACGCACTCAACCTGGCGATCGCGCGGTATCCCAAGCCGTTCGTCGCACTCATCGATGGAGTGTGCATGGGCGGCGGCATTGGGCTGTCGGTGCATGGCGGCTACCGGGTCGTGAGCGGTGCTGCGACGCTCGCGATGCCCGAGACCGGCATCGGCTTTTTCCCCGACGTCGGCGCGAGCTATATTCTGCCGCGGTTGCGAGCCGGGTTCGGCATGTACATGGCGCTCACGGGTGCCCGGGCAAACGCTGCTGATGCGATGTTCCTGGGGTTGGCGACGCACTACGTCGAGCCTGAGCGCTTCGGCGTGTTGGCGGACGAAATGGCGGAATATGGTTTGGCGGCGGTGGGTCTGGCTGCCGTCCCTCCACCGCCGAGCGCATTGGCCTCGCTGGTCGACGCCGTGCATTGCTTCGACGCCGGCAACGTGACGGCGATCATCGAGAGCCTGAGCGCATTGGACAGCGATTGGGCACGCGGCACGCTGAGCGTATTGCGGACAATGTCCCCCAGCGCCGTGCACTGGTCGTTCGAGTTGATGCGCCGCGGCGCCGGCCAAACCCTGGAGCAGTGCTTGGCGACCGAGTTGGCGCTGAGCGGGCCCATCAGCCGCCATCCGGATCTGCAGGAGGGCGTGCGTGCGATGGTTGTCGATAAGGACCGAACGCCGCATTGGTCCCCGGCGCGGATCGAGGACGTGGATAGCGGTATGATCGCCGGGCTGTTTCCGGACTGATTTTCGGGGCGGCTACTGCAGGCGCCGGATCAGGGCCTGGGTGAAGCTCGTCGTCGACGCCGTGCCGCCCAGGTCCTTGGTCCGGACGTTGTCGGTATTCAGCACTGCGACGATCGCGTCCTCCAGCCGGGTCCGGAGGTCGCGCCGGCCAACATGGTCGAGCATCAGCCCGGCCGCCAGCAGCAACGAGGTCGGGTTGGCGATGCCCTTGCCGGCGATGTTCGGCGCGGAGCCATGGACGGCCTCGAAGATCGCCGCCTGGTCGCCGATGTTCGCCCCCGGCGCCATGCCGAGCCCCCCCACCAGCCCGGCTGCGAGATCGGAAAGGATGTCGCCGAACAGGTTCGTCGTGACGATCACGTCGAACTGCCAGGGGTTGAGCACAAGCTGCATCGCGCAGGCATCCACGATGCGGTCATCCATGGCGATCCGGCCGGCATAGCCCTTGGCGACCTCGTGCGCCTCTTCGAGGAAGATGCCGGTGAGCGCCTTGAGCACGTTCGCCTTATGGACCACGGTGACCTTCTTGCGCCCGTTTCGCAGGGCGTATTCGAAGGCATAGGTGAGGATGCGGCGCGAGCCGTCCCTTGTATTGACGCCAGACGAGATCGCTACCGCGTGGGGGTCGCCGCCGATCGGGATGTAGTGCTCGAAGGCGACGTAGAGGCCTTCGAGGTTTTCGCGTACGATGACGAGGTCGATATCGGCGAAGCGTCCGCCGGGCACCAGCGTGCGCGCGGGGCGGACGTTGGCGTAAAGATGGAATTCTTCCCGCAAGCGCACGTTTACCGAGCGGAAACCGCCGCCAACCGGAGTGGTGAGCGGGCCTTTCAAGGCAAGCCTGGTGCGCCGTATGCTGTCCAGCGTCGCATTCGGCAACGGATCACCATGGGTGGCGACCGCCGACATGCCGCCCTCCTGCCGATCCCATGCGAAGGGAGCGCCGAGCGCGTCCAGGGTGGCGACGACGGCGTCGACGATCTCGGGACCGATGCCGTCGCCGGCGATCAAGGTTGCGGGGATCAAGGTCGCGGCGGGTTCGAGGGCCATGCTATCTCCTTATGGCCCGGCTTACGCACGTTCCAGGAGAATATCAATTGCCGCTGGTGGTCCGTTACGCCGGCGCCGGGCAACCCTGCCGGGCCAGGAAGTCAACGCTCGTCAGCCCGATCGGAACGACGAGCCAAGACTTTCCCCGCCGCGGCCAGCAAATCCCTGGCTGTGACCCGAGCGGCCGTGCTCCCGGAACAACGCCTTCTGCTATCCCGGCATCTCGCAGCTTGATCAGTGGTGGTCCCGCCACGGACCTCCTGCGAAAGGAAATGAGATGCCAATCAACGTTCTAACCGTTGTCGGCCAGGTTCTCCCGCAGCGTCCGGCCATGATATTCGCGGCGGAACCGCCCGCGCCGTTGCAGTTCGGGCACCAACAGGTCGACGATGCCGGTCAGGTCGTGGTGCAGCGAGACGGTATGACCCAGCATGAAGCCGCCGCGCTCGCCGGTCCGGATAAACGCGTCCTCGAGCACATCCGCCATCTGCTGGCCGGTGCCGGCGATGGTCTTGTCGTATGCGGTCGCAAACCGGGCGCCGTACTCGAAGAACTCCTCCCGGGTCATCTCGGTGTCCGGGCCGAGCGTGTGAGCGAGGTCGAACAATATCCCCATCGGCGATCCGTGCTTCGCCACGATATCGGCCTGCAGCTCGCGGGTGGTAAACCGCGCCGGGACCGTCGAAAGGTCGTATCCCGTGTTGTACGACAGGAAGGCGCCGATCGCCTCGGGCGGGATCGCGGTCAGCAAGCTCTCTTTACGGGCGATCGCCTCGCGCTCCGTTTCGGCGACGACGATCGGGGTCTGCCAGAGGATGCCGACGCCGGCCGGGTCGCGGCCGAGTTCGATCAGCGCCTGGTCCAATGCCGCCCGGTGCTTGACCTGGGCGTCGAGCGCCATGTCCGGTCCGAACACAGTGTCCGCGACATAGGCCGAGGCGCGGATGCCGCGTGGTGAGCCGCCTGCCTGGATCAGCACCGGCCGTCCCTGCGGCGAGGGCGGCGTGTTGAGCGGCCCCTCCACCTTGAAGAATTTGCCGACGTGCGACATCGGGTGCACCTTCGCAGGGTCGGCGACCCGGCCGGTCTCGCGGTCCCAGATGACCGCATCCGCCTCGGTCGCGTCCCACAGCTTGCGGCAGACGTCGACGAATTCTTCCATGCGCTCATAGCGGTCGGCGTGGCCCATGAGCCCGTCGTAACCGTAATTGGCAAAGTCGGCCGGTCGCGTGGACGCGACCAGGTTCATCGCGATCCGCCCGCCGGTGATGTGGTCGAGCGAGTTCAACAGCCGCGCCGTATAGTACGGGTGCATGAACGACGAGGAGTAGGTCAGGCCGAAACCGATATGCTGTGTCACCCGCGACATCGCCACCGCGTAGGGGCTGAGGTCCTGGCGGGGGAAATTGATGCCCCACTCGATGGCCGCTTCGCGCGAGCCGCGCCAGGTATCGGGCACGCCGGTCCCGTCGCCGGAGAACAGCATGTCGAGGCAGCCGCGCTCCGCGGTGCGGGCGATCCACTCGAAGACGGCGACGTCGGGAAAGTTGTGCGTGTCCCACGCCCCCGGCAACCGCCAGCGCCCGCCCAGGTGATTATAGGAAAAGTCGAACCCGAGGTGCATCGTCTTGGGCAAGCGGCGTCTCCTTGCGGTGGTGATCGGCGGCGCGGACCGGGATCGGCAAGGGCCGGATCGGCAAGATCGACCGGCATTTCCCAGATGCCAGGCCCATCCGTTCCCCTTGCACCATCGATAACCATGGCTGAGTGTGCCTGACAATATCGACAGCACCACGGCTGGCCCGAAATCCTCGTGACCTTTCGCAGGAGCATCCGCATGAAGCCCGGCCGCGTCGTATTCAGCCAAATGGATGAAGTGCTGTTCGGTCAGCCAGCCGCCGCAGCTGTCGCCGAGGAGGTCAGGCGGCTCGACGCGCGCCGGGTCTTCCTGATGGTCAGCGGCACGCTCAATCGCGAAACGGACGAGATCGAAAAGATCCGTGACGCCCTCGGCAGCCGCTGTGCCGGGCTGTTCGACCAGATGCCGGCGCACACGCCGCGCCGTGCCGTCATCGCCGCCACCGACGCCGCGCGTAAAGCCGATGCCGACCTGATCGTCACAATCGGCGGCGGCTCGATCACCGACGCCGCCAAGGCGGTGCAGCTCTGCCTCGCCAACGACATCCGCACGCCTGAAGCACTCGACGAGCTTCGGCCCGTCAAGGGTCCCGACGGAGCGGTTGAGCCGCCCCATTGCGCGCCGCCCCGGGTGCGGCAGATCAGCGTGCCGACGACGCTTTCCGCCGGGGAGTTCAGCGCCATCGCCGGCGTGACCGACGAACGCACCCAGCAAAAAGAGCTGTTCCGGCATCCGCAGGTCGTGCCGTGCGCGGTCATCCTCGATCCCGCGATCACCGTCCACACGCCCGAATGGCTGTGGCTGTCCACCGGCATACGCGCGGTCGACCACTGCGTGGAGGGGATCTGCTCCAACGAGGCCAATGCGTTCGCCGACGCCCAGGCGCTGCATGGGCTGGCGCTGCTGCACCGCGGCCTGTTGCGGGTCAAGGCGGATCCCATGAACCTGGACGCCCGCCTCGATTGCCAGACGGGTGCCTGGCTTTCCATGGGTCCGCTGGCCAGCGGCGTGCCGATGGGTGCGAGCCACGGCATCGGCTACGTGCTGGGGGCAGTGTTCGGCATCCCGCACGGACACACCTCGTGCATCATGCTTCCGGCGGTGATGCGCTGGAACGAGCCGGCGAACGCGGCGCGCCAGAGGCTGGTCTCCGCCGCGATGGGCAGCCCCGGGCAGGCTGCCGGCGAATGTGCTGGACGGCTTCATCGCCAGCCTCGGCATGCCGCGCAGCCTTACTGCTGCGAAGATCGGACCGGAAAGCTTCGACCGCATCGCTGTTCAGGCGATGGCCACGCCCTGGGTGCCTCGCAACCCGCGCCCCATCGACGGCCCAACGCAGGTCCGGGAGATCCTCGAGCTGGCAGCGTAGGCTGGGCTGAGTTTCAGGAACCGTCGCGCCAGGCCCGCTCGGCCTTGTCCCAAGCCGCCAGCGGCTGCAGGTCGGGCACCCAGGCCAGCCCGGTCTTCGCGTCCGACGATACCGCTTCCGGGGTGACGATGACGTCGAGCAGCGCCGGACGGTTGGCGAGCGCCCGCTCGATCGCCGGCTTGAGCTGATCTTCCGTCTCGACGCGCTCGGCGTGCATGCCGAACGCCCGCGCCATCGCGGCGTGGTCGCTGAACTGCAGCCGTGTGCCGACCACCTTGCCATGGGTGACGGTTTGGTCGTGCACCTCAATCTGCCAGGCGCCGTTGTTGGCGACGATGATCAAGACCGGCGCGTTGTGGCGGACGGCCGTATCGACCTCGATCGCGTTGAAGCCGAACGCGCCGTCCCCGGTCGCCACGACGACCGGGCGATCGGGGAAGGCGAGGCTTGCCGCGATCCCATACGGCACGCCGACGCCGATGCAGCCGAATGAGCCGGGGTCGAGCATCGCCGGCGCGGACAGGCCGATGCGGGCGAAACTCAGGAAGTCGCCGCCATCCGTGATGACGATCGCCTCTGGCCCCATCGCGTCCTGCAGCGCCGCGATCACCCGGTTTGGATGCAGTCGGCCATCGCTCCCGGACGGTGCGGCCGCCATCGAGTGGCGCAGCTTGCGCGCCCGCTCCGCATGGCCCGCGCGCAGGCGCTCCGCCCAGGCCGGATCGACTGCAGCGGACCGGTTACCGGCCGCCTCGACCAGGGCACGCAACGCCTCGGCTGGGGAGGCGAGCAGCTCGACGGCGCCGCGCCGGTTGTCGCGCAGCTCCGAAGGCACGTCGGCGATGCGGACGAACTGGGCCTGGCCGAAGATCGCCGGGGAGCCGTAGGCGAGTTGG
This sequence comes from uncultured Acetobacteraceae bacterium, assembly GCA_964244305.1. Lineage (GTDB taxonomy): Bacteria > Pseudomonadota > Alphaproteobacteria > Acetobacterales > Acetobacteraceae > CAHJXG01. The sequence continues at coordinate 11,786 of CAXTJW010000031.1, read as the reverse complement.
AAGTCGAGCCGGCGTCCGACCGTCAGCACGACGTCGGCGTCGCCCATGACCGTGCCGCGCATCGCGCCGACGACGGCGGGGTGCGTGTCCGGCACGAGGCCGCGGCTCTCGCCGGTGTCGAGATAGACGGCGCCAAGCCGGTCCAGCAGCGCCACAAGCTCCGGCCCGGCACCGCGGGCACCGCGGCCGGAGATGACGAGCACGCGCTGTGCCGACCACAGCAGATCGACTGCCTCGGCGATCCGGGCCGGGTCGGGGCGGGTGACGGGGCGCGGCTTGGGACGCAGGTGCTCCTCAAGCTGGACCGGCTTCGGCACGATGCTGCGGAGGGTGTCCACCGGGAAATCGATATAGGATGGGCCGGGCTCGCCACCCTCGCCGAACGCCCGCGCGATCGCCTCGTCGAGCTCCGCCAGCGCCAGGTTGGGATCGCGAACCGTGCGGGCATACCGCGTGATCGTCCGCACGAGGTGGGTGTGGTCGAGATCCTGCAGGCCGCCGCGGTTCTCCTGCGGGCCCGGGTTCGTGCCCGAGATGACGAGCACGGAGGCGCGCGAGACGTAGGCGTTGGCGATGCCGGTGATGGCATTGGTGACGCCGGGCCCGGCGGTCACGAGGGCGACGCCGAGCTCCCCCGTCAGCTCGGCATGGGCCTGGGCCATGTGGACGGCGGCCCGCTCGTCGCGCACGTCGATGATGCGGATGCCCTCCGCGTCGAGCCGCATCCAGATCGGCATGATGTGGCCGCCGCAGAGCGCGAACACGCGCTGGACGCCCCGCCGCTTGAGCAGGCGCGCGATCAGGCTGGCGACGTTGTCGGGGTCGGCGTGGGAATATGTCGTCATGGCGCGGCTCCAACCAATCCGCTCGCCCCAGCCGGGCCGGCGAGCTGCGTCTTGAGCACCCGGTACAGGACCTTGCCCAGGGCGTTGCGCGGCACCTCGTCCGCATGCATGAACGTATAGGACTGCGGGCGCTTGTAGCCGGCCATGCGGCTGCGGCTCCAGTCGAGCAGGTCGGCCTCGCTGACCGGCGCGCCCTCGTGCAGGACGACGACGGCGTGCACCCGCTCGCCCCATTTCGGGTCGGGCAGGCCGACCACGGCCACGTCCCTGATCCCGGGATGCGCGCCCAGCAACGCTTCGACCTCGGACGGATAGACGTTCTCGCCGCCGGAGATGATCATGTTGCTCTTGCGGTCGACGAGATGGATGTAGCCGTCGGCGTCGCGGCGGGCCATGTCGCCGACCGTGCAGTACTCGCCCCGGAACGCCTCGGCCGTCTTCTCAGGCAATCTCCAGTAGCCGTCAAACGTGTAGGGCGTGCAAGAATAGAGTTCGCCCGGCTCGCCGTCCGGCACCTCGCGCCCATGCCCGTCCAGCAGCCGGATGGGGGCCGAGCCGACGCATTCCCGCCCGACGGAGCCAAGCTTGGTGAACTGCTCCGCCGGGTGGAGCATGGTGACCCAGCCGATCTCGGTGGCGCCATACAGCTCGAACAGGCCGGAGTGGCGGAACATCTCCATCACGGCGCGCTTCGTCTCCGGGCGGGCCGGGGCGGAGGAGATCATGAGCTTGGTGACGCGGTCGAGGTTGTAGCGCTCGCGGACCGCCGCCGGCAGGCCGAGCATCATGGTGTAGTGGGTCGGCACCAGCGACGAGAACGTCGACCCGCCCTCCCCGAGAGTGCGGACGCAATGCTCGGGATCGAAGCTTTTGCGCGAGTAAATCGTCGTCGTGGCGCCGCAGTAGCTGAACGCGCCGAAGAAGTAGAGCGAGTTCGCGTGGCACATCGGCATCACGAGGAGGGCCCCGTCGGTGCGGTGGATGCCAAGCTCGATCTCGGTGATGAGGGACAGCAGGCTGGCGCCCCGGTGGCTGCGGATGGCTCCCTTTGGGTTGCCCGTGGTGCCCGAGGTATACATCAGCATCCACGCATCGCCCGGCAGGACGCGCTGATCCGGTTCGCCGTCGCTGGCCGCCGCCATGAGGTCTTCGTAGCTGCGGTATCCGGCCGGGCACGGGCGCTGGCCGAAATGGACGAAACGGCCGTGCGGGAGGGACAGCTCCGTGCGGATGTCCTCGACGACGCCGATCAACTCGTCCTGGACGATCAGGGCCGAGGCCTCCGCGTTGTCCAAGATAAAACGGACTTCCTGACCGAGGAGGCGGAAGTTGATCGGCACGGCGACCAGCCCCGCCTTCGCGGTGGCGGCATAGATCTCGGCCCACTCGACGCAGTTGTAGGCGAGGATCGCAACGCGGTCGCCCTTCGACAACCCCAGACCCAGCAGCGCGTTGGCGAGGCGGCAGGACCTCGCGTTCCATTGCAGGAACGTCATCGCGCGGTCCAGGTCACACACGCCGATCCGATGTCCGGACAGGCGGGCGTGAACCGTCAGCATCTGCCCGAGGTTCAACAGGTCCTTCACCGGATCAGCCCACGCTGCTGGCATATTTTTGCAGGAGGCCCCAGGCCTCCTCGCCGAACTTGGCCCTCCAGTCCTTGTAGAACGTCGTCTTCGCCAGCGCCTGCTGAAATGCGCCGGCCTCCACCGCGTTGAACGTCAATCCTTTCGACTCCAGCGTCTTCTGCAGCTCGGTGTTCGCCTGCACGATGTCGCCCCGTTGCTTCCGGGCGGCCGCGTTGAAATGCTTCGCCATGACCTGCTGGATGTCGGCCGGCACGGTGCGCCAAACACGCGCGTTCGCGAGCAGCCAAAAGCCATCCCAGGCATGGCTGGTCAGCGAGCAGTATTTCTGCACCTCGTAGAACTTGGGCGACTCGATCAGCGCCAGCGGGTTCTCCTGCCCGTCGGTGATCCGGGTCTGCAGCGCCGAGTAGACCTCGCTCAACGGGATGCTGGCCGGCGCCGCGCCGAGTGCCGTGAACATGGACACCCAAAGCGGCACGACAGGCACGCGTAGCTTGAAGTTTTTCAAATCGTCCGGCGTCTGGATCGGATGGGTGCTGGTCGTGATCTGGCGGAAGCCGTTGTCCCAGGCCGCATCGAAAGGAACGAGGTTCAGCTTCCCGATAGCCCGGCGGATATAGCTGCCCACCTCGCCGTCCATCGCCGCCCAAACCTCGTCATAGTTGGTGAATGCGAAGCCGATCGCAGGCAGCGACCCCGCCGGAACGAGGGTCGAAAGGACGGCTCCGGGGAACGTGCCCATCTCGAGCGCGCCGGAGCGGACCTGGGACATCATATCCGAGTCGCCGCCAAGCTGGTTGTTCGGAAACACGCTGATCGCGACCTGTCCGTTCGTCTCGGCCGAGATGGCGTCGATGGCCTCGCGCAGGCGCACGTTCACGGAATGCGTCGCCGGCAGGTCGTTGCCGAGCTTCAGCTTCAGGGGTTCGCCCTGTGCCTGGGCGGCCCGGTGGCCGAGCGTCCCGCCAAGGCCGATGGCGGCCCCGAAGGAGCCTTTCAAAACGGCACGCCGATCGAACCCCGCCATAGCTGCTTCTTCCCTGATCTTGCCCGATCTCGCCGGGCGTGAAGTGTTTGCACTCCGCGTCCAGAATTCATGTACCGGATTCAGAGCTGTGCAAACGGCTTTCGTGGCTTCGTTACGCAGGAGAGCGCGGCGGATATGTCGTTCCAGTCGGTCCAAATCTCGCCGAGGCTGCGTCCGTGTCCGCTCTGGACGCCCTTGTTCGCCCAGCGTTACGGCGCCTGCCTGCGACGTGTGAGCGCGGGCTACAGCGCCGTTGCAGCTTCCATCGTCGAAAGGATCGCTGGTTCCAGTATCTACATGGATCATACCGTTAATCGAATTTCGCTTTTTAGTTAACAAACATCAGCATCGCGTCATGACAGTTCGCCCATGTTGCGCCCGGTTAGGATGAGATACGGAATATCTTTGCATAATCCGTGGTACACATTTTTAAGGGTGCAGTATGAGTCGGTCGGTACGACGGTTTTCTTTAGTTATCATCGGTGGTGGGCCCGGCGGCATCGCACCACTACTTGCAGCGCATCGGATGGGGCAGCTCTCGTCACTGCTGATGGAGGGTGTGGCAATCGTTGAGCGCGGCCCCTCGCTTGGAGGTGGAGCAATCGGTACCTACGCCATCAATTCAGACAGCAGCGGCACGACCTTCGTGGACTGCCTCCGCAGCCCAGAGCGCACGCCGCTGACGGACCTTGTCGATCATCCTATGACCCGCCTGCTGGCCGTCGCCCGCGATGGCGCCGTCGCCCTGCGTGACGCCGGGCGTTTCCTCAACCTGGTCGGCCGGACGCTCGAAGGCATGATTTCCGCCGAGCCCTCCTGCGAGGTGCTGACCAGTCATGACGCCTTGTCAATCAAGCGCACCTCGGGAGGCTGGCGCGTGATGGTGCGCGACGCCGCCGGCGTGCAGCGGACCCTATGGGCCCGCAACGTCGTGCTTGCGACCGGCGCCCATCAGCCAATCGAGCGGCTGCAGACCGAGACCGTCGGCGGAGAAGGGCTTGCCGACCGTTGCGGCTCGCGCCTTGTGCAATCGGGCGACGTGCTGGGCGAACGAGGCCTGGCGCAAATCGCCGCCCGCCTGGCCCCGCATTCGTCGCCACGCGTCGCCGTGATCGGCGGCTCGACCAGCGCCGCCGCGGTCGCGCACGCCTTGCTGCACAGGATGCCGAACGTCAACTTCGGCCCGGCCGGCGTCGTGCTGATGCACCGGCGGGAACTCCGGATCTACTACCCCAACGCGGCCACCGCGCTCGCCGAGGGCTACGACGAGTTCACCGATGACGACATCTGCCCCATCAGCGGACGCGTGTTCCGGTTCGCCGGGTTCCGCCTCGACAGCCGCGAATTGGTGATGCAGGTGCGCGGCATCGGCGGGCGGGCTCCCGAGCCGCGCATGGCGCTGCACGCGTTGCAGCCGACCGATCCTGTGGCGCTCGAAATCCTTGACAATGCGCATCTCGTCGTCGCCGCGATGGGCTATCGCCCGCACGCCTTGCCGGTCATGGACCAGGATGGCAACAGCATCACCTTGCTGGCGCATACCGGTCCGCAACAGCCGTTGGTCGACGAACAGTGCCGGGTGTTGGATGCGGCCGCGACGCCGGTTGGCGGGTTGTTCGGCATCGGCCTCGCCGCCGGATTCATGCCGCGTGGCAGTTTGGGCGGCGAAAAGAGCTTCCGCGGCCAGGCGAATGGCCTTTGGCTCTGGCAGAACGACGTCGGTGCGCTGATCGTCGAGGCCGTTATGGCGCCGTCGATCTCGTCGGTGTTCGATGACGCCGAGGCGTCCGAGCCCAACGAGGCCGTCATCCCTGCCCCACTGTATCCAGTCAGCCCGCAGCCATCCGCAATGGCCGCAGCAGCAGGGGGGTTCTGATCATGGCCGTTCCGCTCGCCCGTCCCAACCCGCCCCGCTTGAGCGAGGCCGCACCGCTGCTGCGCGCTATCGAGGACCGTGGGATTTTCAGCAACTTCGGCCCGGTCAACTCTGATTTCGAGAGCCGCATGCTCACCCAAATGTTCGGCGGCGAGGGCGCGTGCATGACGGTCTGCAACGCCACGATCGGCCTTATGCTGGCGATCCAGCACGCGATCGGCGCGCGTCCGGTCCGGCGCCGTTATGCCCTGATGCCATCGTTCACCTTCGCTGCCACTGCGCATGCCGCCATGTGGTGCGGGCTCACCCCACTGTTCTGCGACATCGACCGGGACGATTGGTGTGCCGCACCCGCCGCCGAGGAGGCGATGCTGCGCCTCTATGGCGACGATATCGCCGTGGTGGTCCCGTATGCCACCTTCGGCTACGACATCGACTTGGCGCGCTATGAGGCGATGACCCGCCAGTATAACGTGCCCGTGGTGGTCGACGCCGCCGCTTCGCTGGGGACCGTACAGGCGGACGGACGGGGCTTCGGCGCCGGGTTCAGCGGCATTGTGGCATTCTCGATGCACGCCACGAAGTCGTTTGCCACCGGAGAGGGCGGCCTGCTCTACAGCGCCGACCCGGCAATCGTGCGCGACCTGCGGACGATGTGCAATTTCGGCTTCGGCAAGCCGCGCAACGCGACAATGGCCGGCTTGAATGGCAAGCTGACCGAAGTGGGCGCCCTGCTGGCCACGATGCGTCTGGCCGACTACGACCAGGTCATGGATCGGCGGGTCGAACTGGTGCAGTCATATCGCCGGGAATTGCCGGAAATGACGTTCCAGCATCAGAAACCGGCGCGCCAGGCGCATCAGTTCGCCTCGGCCTTGCTGCCGCCCTCACTCACGGCGCAGCGCGGCGCAATACAGGCTGGGATGGCCGCCGACGGCATCGGCAGCGCCGCATATTTCAGCCCGCATCTGGCCGAACAGGACTACTTCATCGAGCACGGCGTCAGCGGCCCGCTGCCCGTGACCACGTCCGTCGGCAACCGCATCTTGAGCCTGCCATTGTTCGATACGATGGAGCCCAAGGATGTCGAAGCCGTTGCGGCCTCGTTGCGGCGCCAATTGACGCTCGCCCGGCCGAAGCGAACCGTCGTGCGCGCACGCTCGTTCGGCAAGCCGCGCAAAGTCCTAGGCGATATGAGCCCGGCCCATGCGAGGGTCGGCTCACATGTGGAGGCGCACGCGCCCATTATCGCTGGGGAGCAAGTAGCCTGAACGTGACAGCATCAGCCGCGGGGTCCAAGGCTGCACAGCCGAGGACCGCGGCCGACCTGGCGGCGATCGGACACGGGCAGCCTCATCGGCTGGTCGTGTTCGATTCGTTGCGTGGCATAGCTTCCTTTATCGTGGTCATACATCACTGCCTGCTGACGCAGCCGGCATTCAGCGATTTCTTCTTCTCGATATGGCAAACGCCGGCCTATAATCCAGTCCAATACTTGTTGTTCTACACCCCGGTGCGGATTGTCTGGGATGGCTTCGAGGCGGTAACGTTCTTCTATGTCCTAAGCGGCCTCGTTCTCATGCTGCCATGGGCGGAACGCCGCCCGCCCAAATACGGAGCGTTCTGCATCAAGCGCATCTGCCGCATCTATTTACCTTATTGCGCCGCGATCATCTTCGCAGCGGTGCCGAACATACTGCTGAGCCAAAGGACCGAGGTCGCGGGAGCGAGCGAATGGGTCCGTACGATGACGTGGTCGAACCCCGTCACGCCGACCGTCCTGATCGACCATGCGTTGATGCTTGGCCAATACAACACAATCAACGGGGTAATCCATTCGCTGATTTGGGAGATGCGGGTTTCACTCCTGTTTCCCTTCCTCATGCTGCCCATTGCCCGCTGGCGGCTGCGGGGTGCGATTGCGGTGGCGGCCGGGTTGCTGGCGTTCATGGCCGCAATGCAGGTTCTTATCGCGCAGCCCGGCGCTGGGCTGCTTCCGATGCCGGCTGGGACCGATCTCTGTCTCATGAGCACACTGCTGCTCGAGGCGCAGAAAACCGCTTACTACACCGAGTTCTTCGTCATCGGTGCGGCACTGGCGCTCTACCTGAGGCCGATCCGCGGGTTGGTGACGCGCATGCCTCCCGCTCTGCGCTACGTGTTGCTAGGAGTCGGGCTGCTCATTTTCCAGGGACATTGGACGCACATGCGTCCAGTGCAGGCCGTGTTCGTGGCGTTCGGCTCTGCGCTGGTGATCGTTGCATCATTGTCGCCCGGCGCCATCGAGCGGACGCTGCTGCTGAGGCCGCTGCGCTTTCTCGGCCGGATCTCCTACAGCCTTTATTTGGTGCATGTGCCGCTGTTGTTGACCGCGGTGCTGCTGCTGCAGGATATCGTGCCGATGCCGGTTGTCTTGGCCTGCGTTCCGCCTGCCGCGGTGGCGCTCGGCTGGCTATTTCACCTTGCGGTCGCCGAGCCGAGCGCCGCGTTGGGCCAGCGACTCGCCAAACGCATGGGTCGGTCCGAGTCACGGCAGTTACTTCAACCACAGGCCGCAATGAATTCGCCCACTTAGTGACATAGGCTTGCCAGACCGCGCAGCGCCTGAGCCTCAGGCCGCATAGGTCGTCGCCGCCCCAACCTGTTCTGCAACAGCCCACCATGCCGGCACACGGCGCCTACGGTAGGGTCGGCTGAGTCATCTCGGCAACAGGCAGTTCAGCATTTTCTGAGAAACAAAGTAATAGATCGTATTGAACTAAGAAAAGTTAATCTCATGCTAGCTCCGTAGTGGCACACTCAATACTCAATAGGTGTGCGACAGCAGAGCTAGCGGGATTGCCTCTCGTCCGGTCTTCCTAAAACGAGGCCGGCGGCATCCGATCGCTAGACTGCGGAGCGCTCACGCAAGGCAACGTGGAGCAAGTGATGGCCGCAACTAAACCGTCTCTGAACAGTGATCGCGATATGACGATGCTCGCAACGCTCGATCATGCGCTGCACGATCAGGGCGCGCTGCTGCGAGGAGCTGCCGCGCGGCGTATCAAGCCGATCCGCATCGCGGCCAGCCTGGGCGCCGATGTCGGCGCGCTGGCCGCCTCCATAGTGTGCGCCGGGGTCATCGCTCGGCTGGAGCAAGGGACCGAGCCGTCCTACGACATGGCATCGAGCGGCCTGATGCCGTCGTTCAGCGTGCTCGCCACATACCTCGCGCCGTGCTGCATCGCCCTGGCCTACTTGGCAGCCAAGGGCCACTACAGCCGGCGTTCGCCGTTCTGGACCGAGGTGCAGGGCATAATGATCGCCAGCGCCTGCGGTGCAATGGTTGCCGGAACCCTCGCCTTCCTCGACCAGACGCAGAGCTCTCGTTTGGTGACTATGGTCGGATGGCTGTTCTTCCCGATATTCGCCATAGGCGCACGGTCTGCGGCGCGGCAAGCGCTTACGGCGGCAGGCTACTGGGCCATCCGCACGGTCATTGTGGCGGAACCGGAAAACGCGCGCCGGACCATCGCAGCGCTGAAAAGCGAGCCGGGCCTCGGCTATGAGGTTGCCGCGGTGATCAGCCCGGACTGGC
>CAXTJW010000031.1:0-2772 GCA_964244305.1 uncultured Acetobacteraceae bacterium | reverse complement strand
AAAAGCGAGCCGGGCCTCGGCTATGAGGTTGCCGCGGTGATCAGCCCGGACTGGCTCGATGCCCCACCGCGCAGCCGCCGCTGGCGCACGGCGATGCAGCAGCACGACGCCGGGCTGCTGGTGCTGTCCTACGACGCCTGCAACGCACCCGGCCGCGACACGCTCGAGGCGCTGGTCCGCGAGCGTGTCGCATTCGCGCTCATGCCGAGCGCGGAGGGCCTACCCGTGCTTGGCTTCCGGCAAACCCGGTTCTTCAGCCACGACACGGTCATGTTCAGCTATCGCAACAACCTGGCGTCACCGATCGCACGAGCCGCCAAGATGATCTTCGATTGCGCGGCGGCCTCGGCGGCCCTCATCGTGCTTTCGCCCGTGATGGCCCTCATCGCCATGATGGTGAAGCTCGATGGCGGCCCAGTGCTGTTTCGCCACATGCGTGTGGGGATCGAGGGCCGGCCGTTCCCCTGCCTGAAGTTCCGTTCGATGGTGATGAACGGCGACGAGGTCCTGCGCAACGTCCTCGCAACCAACCCGGCGGCGGCAATCGAGTGGGCGCACTCCCACAAACTGCAGAACGACCCGCGCATCACGGCCGTCGGACGCTTCCTGCGGGTCACGAGCCTGGACGAGCTGCCGCAGCTCTTTAACGTGCTGCGCCTGGAGATGAGCCTCGTCGGACCGCGGCCGATCGTCGAGGCGGAGGTCGAACGCTACGGCGAGGACATCTCCTATTATTTCGAGACGCGCCCCGGCCTGACCGGTCTGTGGCAGGTGAGCGGCCGGACCGGAACGTCCTACGCCCAACGCGTGCGGCTCGACACCTGGTATGTCAAGAACTGGACGATGTGGCACGACCTGTCGATCATCGCGCGGACCATACCGGCGGTGCTGCGGCGTGAGGGCGCCTGCTGACGACCGGCGCCTGACTGTTGGCCGCTGCCGCCTCAATCCTGGGCAGGTGCGAGGCGGCGAAGATCGACAGTTTCCGTGCCGGCGACACGTTGATATGCGAAGCCCGAGCCTGTTGAATGCGCATGCGGAGTATGGCATGCAAAATTCTCCAATTCGGCAGCAAGAGACGGAGCGCAGCCGACCCGGAACCTGCGCACATTCGGTCCACACATGATACAAGGACCGGACGTGATGATGACCTCGATGACGAGCAGGGCGGCCCAGGACGGCGTGGCTGTCGCGGAAAATCCGCGTTGGGCGCGCGTGGTCGCCCGCGACAAGGGCGCCGATGGCCTGTTTTGGTATTCGGTGGCGACGACGGGCGTCTATTGTCGTCCGTCCTGCCCCTCGCGCACGGCCAACCCGAGGAATGTCGGCTTTTTCGAGACAACCGTGGCGGCGGAGGCGGCCGGCTTTCGCGCGTGCCGCCGCTGCAGTCCAGCCGGCCTGTCGGTCGAAGCAGAGAACGCCGCGATCATCGCCAGGGCTTGCAGGATGATCGACGAAGCGGACCAGGCACCCTCGCTTGCCGAGATGGCGGAGGCCGCGGACCTGAGCCCGTCCTACTTCCATCGGCTGTTCAAGGCCACCATCGGCGTCACGCCGAAGGCCTATGCCGACGCACGCCGGGCGGCGCGGGTCAGGAATGAGCTTGGCAAGGCCGGCACCGTGACCGAGGCGATCTACGGCGCCGGGTTCAATTCCAACGGGCGGTTCTATGCGGTATCCGCCGGCATGCTGGGCATGACGCCCAGCCGCTATCGGGCCGGAGGCGCCCAGGAGGAGCTGCGTTTCGCGATCGGGCAATGTTCGCTGGGCGCCATCCTGGTGGCATCGAGCGCAACGGGGGTCGCAGCCATCCTGCTGGGCGACGATCCGGACGCGCTGGCCCGCGACCTGCAAGACCGCTTCCCCAAAGCCGATCTCATTGGCGGCGATGCGGGCTACGAGACGCTGGTGGCGCAGGTGATCGGCTTCGTCGAGGCGCCGCAGGTCGGCTGGTCCCTGCCGCTCGATATCCGCGGGACGGCGTTCCAGCGGCTTGTGTGGCAGGCGCTGCGGGGGATTCCCGTGGGTGCGACGGCGACCTACACCGATATTGCCGCCCGAATCGGCGCGCCGAAATCCGTGCGGGCCTTGGCGGGCGCCTGTGCGGCCAATGCCCTCGCGGTCGCCATTCCCTGCCACCGTGTCGTCAGGCATGACGGAGGGCTCTCCGGCTATCGCTGGGGCGTAGAGCGCAAGCGCGACCTGCTGGCGCGGGAGACCCGGGCGTGAGCGCCGCCGTACAGACGCGCATCGTCCCGCCGCAGGGCGTCGAGGCGCGCGTCCACGCAATCGAATGGCCCGGCGTCGTGGCCGACCTCGACGGCCAGGGTTGGGCGGTGCTCCCCGGACTGCTGGAACGGGCCGAGTGCCGGGAGATCGCCGGCCTCTATGAAAGCGGGCAGTTCCGCAGCACGGTGGTGATGGCGCGGCACGGCTTTGGGCGGGACGAGTATAAGTATTTCGCCTACCCGTTGCCCGATCTGGTCGCTGGCCTGCGCGCTGCGCTGTATCCGCGGCTGGCCCCCATCGCCAACCGCTGGAACGAGGCGATGGGGATCGACATCCGTTTCCCCGCCGGCCACGCGGCCTTCCTCGATCGATGCCACAACGCCGGGCAGACGCGCCCGACCCCGCTGCTGCTGCAGTATGGGCCCGGCGACTACAACTGCCTGCATCAGGACCTCTATGGCGCGCACGTCTTCCCGCTGCAGGTGGCGATCCTGCTGTCGGAGCCGGGCGAGGAGTTCGAGGGCGGCGAGTTCGTGCTGACCG
>CAXTJW010000030.1:0-19591 GCA_964244305.1 uncultured Acetobacteraceae bacterium | reverse complement strand
ACGTACAGCTCGAGCGTGTTGTGGTGCTGGGTCGGCGTCTCGTAGCGCTGGTCGATGGTCACCGGTGCCGCGGCAAAGGCGGCGGCTGCGTCGCCCACCTTGGGCTTCTCCTCGGCGCCGCTCGCCTCGCCCTCGCGGGAAGCCGCTTCGGCCGTGATTTCCTCCAGGCCGGGGCTGTCGAAGGTCGCGGACGGCGTCTCGGCGGCATACTCGATCTGCAGGCGGTGCGCTGCCTCGCGCGCGGCCTCGAAGGTCTCCGCGACGACCATCGCGACGATCTGGCCGTCATGCTGCACGCGGTCGGACGCCAGCGGGGCGATGCTGGTACCCATGTAGCCCTTTTGCGAGAAGATTTTGCCGGGCTTGATGCGGTCGCCGACGTTTCGGTAGGTCAGAATATCCAGCACGCCGGGCACCTTGCGGGCGTCCGTCTCGTCCAGGCGCGTGATGCGCCCGCGGGCGATAGCGCTGGTCGCCAGATAGGCATGGGCCGGGTTGACGCCGCCGTAGTGGTCCGAGCCGTAGCGTGCGGCCCCGGTGACCTTCAGCCGGCCGTCGATACGCGAGGTCGCAGCGCCCATGGCGGGCTTGGCAGCGCTCGGCGGCGCGCCCTGCGGCATGACTTGGGGTTCGGTGTCCGACATATCAGGCCTCCAGCCGGCTGGCTTGCATGAGGGCGCGCTCGAGGGTGCGGCGACCCAGATCGATCATGTAGGCGTTTTCCTGGCGCGTCCGTGCGCCGGCGAAGGCCGCCTCCGCCGCGACGGCGGCGTTGTCTTCGGTCATCGGCTTGCCGCGGAGTGCCGCCTCGGCCTCATGCGACCGCCACGGCTTGTACGAGACCGCGCCGAGCCCGATCCGCGCCTCGCGCACGACGCCGCCGCGCATGTCGAGCGCCACTGCGGCGGTCGCCAGGCCATAGGCGTAGGACTCGCGGTCGCGAACCTTCACGTAGACCGACCGTCGCGTCCACGGGCCCGCAGGCACCCTGAACCCGGTGATCAGCTCGCCCGGCGCCAAAATTGTCTCGATGTGCGGATTGTCCGACCCGGTGTGCAGCTTTTCAAACGCCACGGTGCGGGATCCGTTCGGGCCGACCGTCTGCACCTCGGCGCCGAGCGCCACCAGCGCCTGGGCGAAATCCCCGGAGTAGGCGGCGATGCACTGGTCGCTGACCCCCAGCACGGCGTGCTTGCGGTTCACGCCGTCCAGCGCCGCACAGCCGCTGCCGGGCACGCGCTTGTTGCACTGCGCCCAGCTCGGGTCGCGGAAATACTGGCAGCGCGTCCGTTGCAGCACGTTGCCGCCGAGGCTCGCCATGTTCCGAAGCTGGGCGCTGGCGGCCATCTGCATGGTCTGCGCGATGACGGGATAGTCACGTACGATGGCCGGGTGCTCCGCCACCTGGCTCATCCGCACCAGCGCGCCCAAATGCAGCCCGTCGGCAGGCGCGTCGATACGGCCATGAGTGGCGTCGAGCGCGTTAATATCGACCAGCGTCTCGGGCTGCATGGTGTCGAGCTTCATCAGATCGAGCATCTGCGTGCCGCCGGCGATGAACTGCGCCGCCGCTGCGGTCGGCGGCTGGTGCTGTCCAGCACCAGGCCGCGCGGCGAGCACTGCGGCTTGCACGGAGGCAGCGTGCTCCAGGATGAATGGGCGCATGGCTCAGGCCCTCCCCATGCCGGTCTTGGCCTGGTTGATCGCGGCGACGATGTGCGGATAGGCGGCGCAGCGGCACAGATTGCCGCTCATGTACTCGCGGATCGAGGCGTCCGACGCAGCGTGCCCGCCCTGCACGCAAGCGATCGCCGAGACGATCTGTCCCGGTGTGCAATAGCCGCACTGGAACGCGTCCTGGTCGATGAACGCCTGCTGCATCGGGTGGAGGCTACCGTCGGCGGCGGCGATGCCCTCGATCGTGGTCACCGGTCCCCGCACCATCGCGGCGAGCGTCAGGCATGAAAGCGTGGCCTTGCCATCCACCACCATGGTGCACGCGCCGCACTGGCCATGGTCGCAGCCCTTCTTCGACCCAGTCAGGCCGATATGGGTGCGGACGGCATCGAGCAGGGTCGTGCGGACGTCGATCGCCAGGCGGTGCTCCCGGCCATTCACATTCAGCACCACGTCCACGGGCCGGCGCGGGTCCGCCGGAGCCGGAGGCGGCGCAGCGACCGGCGCCGCCATCGCGAGGGGGGCCGCCACCACGGACGCCGACGCGCCGAGCAGGCCCCGCCGGCTGAGTTGGGGCGAGGTGGTGTTGTCGGCCATGGCTGGACTCCTTTCTGCATGGGCAGGCGGGCCACCATAGACGCGCACCCGCAGAGCGCCGGACGGTCCGGACGCCTGCCCCAAGAGCTGCGGAAACGCGGCAGCCGTGCTTTGGTTCTTGCGGATTGGACCATCGCAACAAGCCCCATGCGCCAGGCAATGTCGCAAACTGTCAAGACCACTCGAGGCACGAACGAAAAAAGATTTTGTTCTTGATTTGTTCAGGACTCCGGTCCTAAAGGTTCCTCCGAAAAATGCTGGAGGCGCCCATGCATCCCCCCGATCCCTGCACCACCCACGACCAGGCTTGGACCATCGCGGAGCCCGAGTGCGAGGAGGAACCTGAGGAGCAGTTTGCCATGCCCGGTCAAAGCTGGGGCGAGCGATGGATGGCCCGTTTGATGGCCGTCGCCGCACTTTCGACCGGCCTGAATGCACTCGTTCAGGCCGTCAAGGTGCTCATCGAGTTCTACTTTCGCCGTGGATAGCTGCGCTACTGGTCGGTCTCGGTTTCAGCCTCGCGCCGGACGGGATCAATTAGCGCAACGACGGGGTAATGGGTGGCAAAACGCGACCGCAGGTCGGCATCGGCGGCGAGGCGCAGCCTGTGCACGCCCTGCGGACCGGCCAGCTCGACCTCGTTCGGCTTGATGGAGGTCACGGTGAACGGCCCCAGCGCGCCGCCCTCCGCGACGGTCGTCGGCCGCCGGTTGTCCGGACCGGTGAAGATCGCCCAGCGCTCGCCCTGTGCGATGACCAGGCCGGTCAGGCGCGGCGGTATCGCGGGCGTTGCCGGTGCGGGCGCGGCGGCATCGGGCGGAGCGCGGCCGGCCATGAACAATGGCCGGGCCAGCATCGCGTCGGTGCGCGGCTGGGCCCCCTGCGGCAGCGGCCGCGGGCGAGGCGCATCGGGCATGATCGAGGGAACGGGCGTGGACAGCATCGCGTCCGCCTGCATGAGCGGCGTAGCGCTCCGCCAGATCGACGCAAGTTCGACCAGGGCGACAGCGCCGAACAGCATCAGCCGGCCTGCGAGCCAGTGACTGAAATCAGGCATCCGCACGAGCCGCCGCTCCAGTCTCATCGAACAGCAGCAGGCGCCCGGCGTTGCCCAGGCCCAGGAATGTACTAAGGTTGTGCAGCAGCGCCGCGACGATCGCGCCCTCGGCGCCCAGCACTCCCGCAGCCGCCAGTCCCACCAGCAGCAAGGTCCAGCCGAGCCCGATCGCCACGTTCACATGGATCGTCCGCCGGCAGCGGCGGCTGAGGCGGATGGCGGTCGCGAGCCGGCGCAGGTCGCTGGTCATCAGCACCAAATCGGCTGACGCCAGCGCCACGTCGGTGCCCTGCGCCCCCATCGCGACGCCCACCGCGCCGACCTTCAGCGCCAGCGAGTCGTTGATCCCGTCCCCCACCACCAGCGGACGGAACCCGGCCGCGATCTCCTGCAGCACGCGGTCCATCTTCTGCTCGGGCAGCGCGCCTGCGCACACGTCGGCAATCCCAAGCTCGGCGCCGATCCGGCGCGCCACGGCCTCGCGATCGCCCGTCAGCAAGGTCTGGCGATCCAGCCCGAGCGCGCGCAGTTCGTCGACCGCCGCGCGGGATTCGGGCCGCGACCGGTCGGCGAACAGCAGCCAGCCCTGGAACGCACCGCCGCGGCTCATGCCGGCAATCGGCCCGTCATGCGCAGGCGGCGCGGGCGCATCGACGCCGATGGCGGCAAACAGGTCCGGCCGGCCGAGAGCCACAGGCTCGCCAGCGCCCGCCTCGCCGACAAGCATCGCGGTCACGCCGAAGCCGCTCATCTCCCGCACATGGTCGAGCACCGGACGGTCGCCGGCCAGCGCGGCCCCTGACGCCGCCCGGCTCACCGGATGGCTGCTCGCCGCACCGAGCGCCGCCGCAAGGCGAAGGCCCGACTCCACATCCACCCCCGGCGATGGCCGGAACTCCATCAGCGTCAACTCGCCGGTGGTCAGCGTTCCCGTCTTGTCGAAGATGACGGACGTCACCTCCGCGAGCTGCTCCAGGAAAGCCGCCCCTTTGATCAGAATACCGTGCCGGGCCGCGACCGAGATCGCCGCGATCGAGGTGGCCGGCGCCGCCAGCACCAGCGCGCATGGGCACGACGCGACCAGCACCGCAAGCGTCGCCGCAGTATCGTTGCTCGCGAACCAGGTGCCGGCCGCGATCAGCAGCACCAGCGCCATGTAGTGCCCGGCGTAGCGCTCCAACAGCCGCGCGACCGGGGGCTTGGCGCGCTCGGCGGTCCGCATCAACGCGATGATCTTTCCCAGCGTCGTCTCGGCGCCGAGCCGGGTGACCTCGATCTCGAACCGGCCGTTGGTGTTGATGGAGCCCGCGAGCGCCGGGTCGCCGACGCCGACGTCGACCGGTACGCTCTCGCCGGTGAGCGACGCCATGTCGAGGCTCGCCTCGCCGGCGCGCACGACGCCGTCCGCCGGCACGCGCCCGCCGGCCAGCAGCTCGATGCGGTCGCCCAGCCGCAGTTCCGCGGTGGCGACGACGACCGAGCCGCCATCTGGGTCGATGCGGCGCGCATGCGTCTCGGTAAGGCGGCCCAGCGCCTGGATCGCCTCCCGCGAGCCGAGCAGGCTGCGCTCCTCCAGCACGTGGCCGATGATCATGATGATCGGCAGCACGGCCGCGGTCATCAGATCGCCGCTGGCCCAGGCGGCGATCAGCGCCACCGAAATGAGCCGGTCGGTGACGCCGTGCAGGCTTGGATGGCGCAGGCTCTCCCACGCCGAGCCGATGACCGGCACCGCAACGAGCAGCGCCGCGACACCGGCCACCAGGTCCGACAACGTCCGCTGGTCGGGGAACGCGACCTGCCACAGCACCGCCAGCGCCAGCAGCCCGGCGGCCAGCATCGCGAGCGTCATCCGCAGCGCCAGCATGCCACGCTCGGCGAAGGCGAGCAGCGAGCCGCGCGGACGCTTGATCGCCAGTGCCGGCTGAGCTGCGGCGCTCATGGGGCGGCTCCGGCGGGGAGCGCCGCCGGCAACAGCACCCGCGCGCCGCCGTTCGCGTCCACCGCGGTCAGCCGGCCGACCTTGTGCAGCAGCGGCGCCAACTGGTCGCGATAGAGCTGGTCCAGCATGGCCGGGCGGGCCGCCGGGGTCATGCTGGCCTCGATCGCGACGACATTGGCGGTATGGGTACGGGCGTCGCCGATGCGCTCCTCGGCGCTGGCGCGGGCGGTGGTCAGCAGCCGGTCGCGTTCGCGGTCGCCCGCCTGCAGGGTGCGGGCCGCCTCGGTGCGGGCGCCGGCGATGCCCTGCTCGGCGAGCTGGACCGCGACGAGCACGCCGTCGAAGGCGATCTTGGCCGCGGGCGGCAGGCCGGCGTCGAGGTCGATGCGGTTGACAGTGACGCCGAGCGGGGCGCCCTGCCCGGCCAGGCCAATCAGGCGGCGGTTCATCTCACGCATCAGGTCGCTCCGCACCGCCTGCCGGCGATCCTCGTTGAGCGGCGCAGGCATGGAACCGGGGCGGTCGGGCCGGGCGACCAGGAACGCGTCGAGATCGTGGGTGGCGGCGACTGCGACGGCGCTGGCGGCGAACAGCCGTTGCAGCGCCGGCTCCACATGCGCCTGCGCCAGGTAGTACGCTGCGCCGTCCACGACCTGATACGTGATGACGGCCCCGAGCAGCACGACGCCGCCATCCCCGGTCAGGAACGCGCCGACGCCCTCGGGAATAACGGCGTCGTTGGCCCGGGTGAAGACGTCCTCCAGCCCCGCCGTGCGTCCCGTCGCGGCCGTGCGCAGCGTGAGCAGCCGGTCCGCGCCCGGCACCAGCGCGACCTGCCCGACCGGCCGCGGCCACGATACGACCAGCCCCGCCTGCTGCACGCCGGTGATCGCGCCAAATCGCAGCACCACCGCCTGGCTGTCCGCCGGCACCTGCCGCCAGTTCGACGCGGCCCAGGCGACGGCCAGCAGCGCGATCGCGATATAGAGCACGTTGAAGCCGATCGAGATCGACTGCACGACGGGACCGTTCAACTCGGGATCGGTCCGCCTCGGGTCGCTCATCGAGCGGAGCCGATGGTCCGATCCGTGGGCGCAACCGCCGTGCCCGTGCCGGGCGGACCGGCGATCAGCATGTTGAACGGGGCGGCGTCGGTGCGCAGCACCATGCGCGTGTTCGGGCCGACGACGCTCGCCAGCGTGTCCATCGAGCGCAGCAGCGAATACAGGCCGGGGTCGGCCTGATAGGCGCGTGCCTGGATCTTCGCGGCTTCCTGGCGCGACGCGGCCTCGATGTCCGCCGCCTCGGTGCGGGCCTGCGCCACCGTGATCCGGGAGTCGCGGACCGACAGCGCGCGCAGCTCGGCGGCGGCGCGGAGCCCCTCCGCGGTGCGGGCGGCGGCGACGGTTTCGCGCTCGGCCCGCATGCGCGCGACGGTGGCGACGAGGGTCGCCTCCGGCAGGCTGAGCCGGTCGATGCCGACCTGCTGGATCTGCACGCCATACGTCGCCAGCGCCTGCTCCCCGACCTGGGCGCGCAGCCGGGCCTCGAACTCGGGCAGCAGCCGGCGCTGCGGATCGGTGTCCACGAGGTCAGCAAATTCGAAGCTGCTCGCCGTCACCTGCAGCGCGGCGCCGACCAGGCTGCGGATTTGCCGCGCGGCCTCGTCGGGCTCGTTGCGGACGGCGCGCAGGAACTGGCGGATGCGGCCGGGGTCGGCCGGGACCTGCCAGGCGACGTAGGCCTGGATCAATATGCGCAACCCGTCCTTGGTGCCGACATCCTGCAGCCCGGTCGATGTGGTGCGCAGCCGCAGGTCGACCGGGATGACGCCCTCGATCGGCACCGGCAGCTTCCAGGCGAGGCCGGGCGTGGTCAGCACGCGCGAGAGGTCGCCGAACCGGGTGACGACCGTTGCCTGCCCGGCGCCGACCATCACCGCGGAGGAGGCGAACCCGGCCGCGATCACGATCAGCAACGCCGCCGCAAAGCGCAGGCCGACACGAAATCGGCGTGCACCCAGCGATCCGGCCGAATCCGGTTCGTGGTGGTGCGCGTGGCCATGGCCGTGGTCATGGTCGTGATCGTGGGAATGGAACATGCGGAGTTCGGTCCGATCAGTCTTCGTCGGGGTTGCGGCCGGTGGGCGCGCCGAATGGCCGCAGGTCGATCACCGGGGCGTCGGCGCCACTGAGGCGATGGTCCACGATGACCAGCGGCGACCTGGCCAGCGCCGTCGACAGATTGGCGAAATACCGCTCCAGCAGGAACGCCTGGCCTCCGGCCCGGGCCGCATCCTGATCGGCGGTGAAGGTGCGCAGCATCACGCCCGCCTGCCCCACCGTTTCCGCCGCGGCGCCGCGGCTTTTCAGCACGATGTCGGTCGAGTTCTGCCGGGCCAGCGCCACGGCGGCCTGGGCACGGCCGCGCTCGGTGGCGATGGCGGTGTTGGCGATGATCTCGGCCGCCTGGACGTTGTGATAGGCCTCGGCGGCGGCGGCGGGCGGGTGGATCGCCTCGATCGCGATGCCGACCAGCTCGACGCCGGTGTCCAGGCGGTCCAGCTCGGCCTGCAGTTCGGCGCGGAGCTCCTCCGCCAGGCGCTCGCGGTTGTCGCCCAGCACCTCGGCCAGCACCTTGCCGGCAAACACGCGGGCAAGCAGCCGGCCCGCCTCCGCGCGCACCAGCGTTTCGGGCACGGCGACGGAGTACGCGGAGTGCAGCGCGGCGTCGTCGTCGAGCCCGACCCGATACAATGCTTTCAGGTCCACGCTGACCACCTGAAAGCTCTGGCCGCCGGCGGTCTCGAGGCTGGCGATGACGAACGACACCTCCGCCGGGTGCGCGCCGTCCCAGAGCCGGTCGGCAGCCGCCGGGGCTGCGTCCTCGGCGCCACTGCGCACTGCGAGTGCGTCTCCGTCCCCGAGCGGCAGCGCGTGCACGACGCCGAACTCGACACGGCGGACCCGGCCGAACGGCCACGGCAGTCCGAGATGCACGCCGGGCGGCCACACCGCGACGGGCGCGCCGAAACGCTCGTAGACGCCGCGCTGGTCGAGGTCGATCAGGGCGACGCCGGTCAGTCCCCAGGCGGCCAGCGCGAGGAATGCGCCGACCGGCAAGGCAGCGGCCCGCATGTAGCGCAGCGCCCAGCTCCGCGAGAAATCGAGGCCGAGATGGGTGCGGATCGGCCCCGCAAGGCCGCCCGACCCGACGCGGCCCGGCTGCAGCAGCAGCGCGGCCAGGCTCGATACAGCGGCCCGCGCCGCCAACGGGGCCGGCGGCGGCAGGAACCAGTTGGCGAGCGACCGCACGGCAAGCTCGGCGGCGACCACGCATAGATAGACGGCGAGCAACGCCATGGCCGGGCGCGCCCAGCCGAGACCGAGGCCCACCGCGATCTGCAGCAGGCCGGCGAGCGGGATGACGGCGACCGGCACGAACAGCAGCGCCTGCAGCCCGGCCGCCTCCGGTAAGCGCGCCGGCGACACACCGGCGACGATCCGCTCCGCAACCAGCAGCGGAAAGGTGAGTACAATGGCGGCGACGCCCAGCAGCATCGCATGCGCAGCCGGGTCTGGCCCGCCGGGCCGCAGCAACCAGGCGGCGGACGCGGCTGCCAGGCTCAGGAGCGGGACGATGATCCCCTGCGGCCGCCGCGCCAGCCGCGCGAGCCGTTGCACCGGCCCGAAGCGCCAACGCGCCGAGGCCATTGGCAGGACCGCGAGCAGGCCGGCCAGGGAAACCAGCAACGCGCCGATCGCGAGACCGGTCAATCCGCTCGCCCGCGCCTCGATGCCGAGCGGCGCCTTGCTGAATGTTGCGAGCAGCAAGACGGCGACTGCGGCGAGATACCAGCCGCTCAAACGGCGCACCAGCCGCAGTGTGCGCCCGGCGTCCGGCCAACGCGTCAGGGCATCGGCACTCGGCGGCGCCGGCGGGGGATGAAGCGCGTTCATGCGCCGCCCTCGGCGGTCACCGCAAGCCGGCTTCGGCGTGGCAGCGCAGTCCCATGAGGGCCAATGGCTGGGCGTGCTCTGGATCGTTTCGTCGCAAATGCTCCTCGCTGTGCCGGTGTTCTAAGCCGACAGCCTAAACGATTGCACCCGATTATTGCACGCAGAGCATCGAGCGCGGCTGCAACGAGATGGCGCAGCGTGCGAGCTTGTTGGACGCGAGGTTATGCACGTTGGCGACATAGCCGCCCCGGAATGCGTCCAGCACGGTGAAGCCGTATTCGGACCGGTCGGCCGTGGCCAGGATCGCGATCGCCGGCGTCCCCTCCACGCCCGGCAGCGCATAGGCCGCATTGAAGTTGGGGCCCTTCGCGTCCGGCACGAACGCCTGCGGCTGCGAACCGTTGTTGTTGTCGAGCAGGGTGCCGGAATTGCCGACGACCAACTGCGGCGCATAGTTCTGGGTTTGGAATGCGACGACCTGGAACTGATGGTCGTGGCCGGAAACCAGCAGCTTCACCTGCGCCGGGACCGCGCCCTTCGTCAGCCCGTCGAACACCGACTGCTGCGTCGCGTCGCCGCCGGCCAGGTCGCCGTTCACCGTGGCGGGCCGGATGTCATACGTAGCCTTATGCGTGACATAGACGACGTTCTTGTCCGCAAGCGGCGCGAGGACGGCGCGGAGCTGGTCGGTGTAGATCTGCGGCAGCGTGCGTCCGTCGGTGGACTTTGTGGCGAGATCGGGCACGGACGTGTTGGAGTCGCTGGAGTCGAACATGACGATCGAGATCTGGCCGGCCTGCACGACATAGGGCGGCGTGTAGTCGTAGGGCGTGAGCGGGCCTTTCGCGCCGGGGGCGCCAACCATCGGCACGTAGGGGCCGGTGCAGTCGACCGCGCCTTGGTCGTAGGCGTGGACGTCGAGCAGCCGGAACCAGCCATGCGCGCCGCGGTTGCAGCTCTCGTGGTTGCCGCGGGTCAAGGCGAGCGGGGCGGCGGCGATCAGGTTCCGCGCTGGGGCGAACCAGTCGGCGTTCCAGGCGTCCCAGTTGTCGAAGGCCGGGTTGCCGGCGCAGCCGGCGAAGCCGGTCGGACAGGGCTGTTCGCGGTAGAAGAAGTCGCCGACGTGGATGATCAGGTCGGGCTTGAAGGTCGCGGCGTAGTTGGCGAGGAACTGCAGCGGAAACTGCTGCGGGTCGTTGCAGTCCTGCGTGGCCGCCACGGTGGCGGCGACGCGGCAACCCGTGTCGCCGATGACGAGGATGCGGCGCGGGTTGGCGACCGGCATCTTGAGCGTGACGCCTGCGACGACGGCCGACTGGTGGCCGAAGGCGGGAACCGGCGCGCTCTCGCACATCAGCACGGGATAGTAGATTTTGGGCGCCTGGTCCGCCGTGGTCACCGGGCCGCGCTGGGTGAGCGGGACCGGGCTGCCGTCGAGCGCGGCGCTCGGGCAGCCATTGGCCGGGGTGTCCTCGATGGCGCGGATCAACACCGTGTCGTCGGGCGCGAACTGCACCCACTGGTTGACCACGGCGGAGTTCGCTGGGCCCGCGAGGGCGATCACGCCCGCAAGTGCGGCGGCGCAGATTTGTTTGAACATCGGCGTGGTCTCTCCAGGTTCGCCGCCGTTATAGCGGGCAAGGCTGGGTCATCTGTTAATGTTAGGTTACGGTCCACCGGACCCTGATTGCGAATCCGATCACTGAGGGGACGCCCGTTTGACTGAAGCACTTGGCCTGGAATGAGGTCCGATACGGTCATCGTCTTTGCCCGCGCGCCACGGCTCGGGACCGTGAAGCGGCGGCTGGCGCGCGATGTCGGCGACCGGGCGGCGCTGCGATTCTACCGCGCCAACCTGGCCCGGCTGCTGCGCGTCCTCATGCGGGACCGTCGGTTCCGCACCGTGCTGGCCGCGACGCCCGACCGGGTCCGCGTCCGCTGGCCGGTGCGTGCGCCGGTCGTGGCGCAGCGGGGCGGCAACCTCGGGCAGCGCATGCACCGCGCCTGCGCCGGCCACCGCCGGGTGGCGATCGTGGGGACCGATATCCCGGAGCTTGGGGCCGGCGATGTCGCGGCGGCGTTCCGTGCCCTGGGGCGTGCGCACGCCGCGTTCGGGCCGTCGGAGGACGGCGGCTATTGGCTGGTGGCGCTGTCGCCCCGGCGTCCATCGCGGCCGTTCGCGGGGGTGCGCTGGTCGACCGAGCATGCGCTGGCCGACACGCTGGCCAATTTTAGCGGGCATCGCGTGGCGTTGCTGCGGACGTTGCGGGATGTGGACAATGCTGCCGACCTCAGGGCAAGCGGGCCAGCAGCCGGGCCGCGAGGCGCGGCTTAGGCGCGAACAGGCGCGCGGTGAGCGCGGTGCCGGCAGCGCGCTTGCCGGCCTCCGCCCGCGTCGGATAGGGCACGATCATGCCAGCCAGCGCCGAGAGTTTCGTCCGTTGGGTGATGGCCAGCGTCCACATGCCGATCATTTCGCCCGCGTGCGGCGCCAGGATCCCGGCGCCCAGCACCCGGTCGCCCAGCACAACCAGCTTCACCATCCCGCGCGTGTCGCCCTCCGCCACGGCGCGGTCGTTCTCGGTCAACGGCCAGCACAGGGTCTCGACCGCGTGGCCGGCGGCGCGGGCCTCCGCCTCGGTCAGGCCGACCTGGGCCAGTTCGGGGTCGGTGTAGGTGACGCGCGGCAGGCCAGCGTAGTCGACCTTTGCCGGCACGCGGAACACGGCGCGCCGGATGATGATCCCGGCGTGGTAGCTGCAGACGTGGGTGAAGCGGCGCGGCCCGATGCCGGCGGGATCGGCGACGTCGCCGGCGGCGTAGACGAACCGGTTGGTCAGGCTGCGCAGGCCGCGGTCGGTGGCGACGCCGCGCGGGCCGGAGGCGACCCGGCCGGCCTCCAGCTCCAGCCGTTCGAGCGTCGGCCGCCGCCCTACGGCAATCAGCAGGTGGCTGCCGGCGACCGTGCGCCCGTCCGCCAGCATTAGGACCGGACCGGGGCGGACGGCGGTGACGGCCGCGTGCTCCATGATCGCCACGCCGTCGGCACGCAGCGCGTCGCGCAGCCCCGCAATCAGGTCGGGGTCGTCCTGCGGTCCGATCGTGCCCGACTGCACGAGCGTCACCCGGCAGCCGAGCCGGGCATGCGCCTGCGCCATCTCGAGCCCGATCGGGCCGCCGCCAAGGATCAATAGGTGCTCCGGCGCCTGCTCCAGGTCGAACAGGGTGTCGTTGGTGAGGAACGGCACGGCATCGAGGCCGGGCAGGTCCGGTACGACGGGGCGGCTGCCGGTGGCGATCACGATGCGCCGGGCGGTGAGCCGCTGTGTCCCCGCCGCGGTCGTCACCGCGAGCGCGTCGCGCGCCACGAAGCGCGCCGTGCCCTGCAGCACCGTGGCGCCCAGCTCGGTGTAGCGCTTGACGGAATCGGCCGGCGACAAGGCGGCGATGGCACCGTGCACATGCGCTTGCACGCTGTGCCAATCGATGCTGGGCGCGGGTGCCTGGATGCCGTAACGGCCGGCGCGGCGGACGGCGTGGGCCGCGTGCGCCGCCGCCAGCAGCGCCTTGCTGGGCACGCAGCCGACGTTCAGGCACTCGCCGCCCATCCGGCCGCGCTCGATCAGCGCCGTGCGCAGGCCGAGCCGTGCCGCGACATAGGCCACCGACAACCCGGCCGCACCGGCGCCGATCACGGCGATATCGAAATCCCTCATGCATCCCCGCTATGCGCGACCGCGAGCGCCAAGGTGCTGTAATAGTGCCGTTTTGCCCCCGTCCGCACCAGTCCGGCGCGCACCAGCTTGCGCAGCACGCGCCCGTTCGCCTCGCAGATCATGACCGGCACGCCCCGGCGCTCCAGCCCGCGCATCGCCTCACCCAGCGAGTCCAGCCCGGTGACGTCGATGAACGGCACGTGGCCCAGCCGCAGCACGACGGCGCGCGCCCCGGCATGGGCATGCGCCAGGGCGCGCTCCAGGCTGTCGACCGCGCCAAAGAAGAAGGGTCCCTCGATGCTGAACACCAGAATGCCGCTCGGCACGCCGTCCGGGGCGCTTTCGAGCACCTCCACCGAACTCGCCATGCGGCGCAGGAACTGCAACATCGCCAGGATGACGCCGACGTTCACCGCAATCACCAGGTCGGTCAGCACCGTCAGTGCGAAGGTGATGAGCAAGATGACCGTGTCGGCGGCGGGCGCCGTGCGCGCCATGCGGACGAAGCCGCGGGCGTCGCTCATGTTCCACGCGACCACGAACAGGATCGCCGCCAGCGCCGCGAGCGGGATGCGCCCGGCCAGCGGCGCCGCAACCAGCAGCACGACGACGAGCGTCAGCGAATGGACGATGCCGGCCAGCGGCCCCGTCGCGCCGTTGCGCACGTTGGTCGCGGTGCGCGCGATGGCGCCGGTCGCGGCGATGCCGCCGAAGAACGGTGCGGCGATGTTGGCGAGGCCCTGGCCGATCAGCTCCTGGTTCGAGTTGTGCCGGGTGCCGGCCATGCCGTCGGCGACGACGGCGGACAGCAGCGACTCGATGGCGCCCAGCATGGCGATGGTGAACGCCGACGGCAGCAGGGCGATCAGCCGGTCGATGCTGACGGCGGGCAGCACGAAATGCGGCAGGCCGACCGGGATTTCTCCGAATGTGCTGCCGATGGTGGCGACGGTCGGAAAGGCAAATACGGCCTGGATCGCCGTCGCGGCCACCAGGGCCGTCACCGGGCCAGGCACCCGGCGCAAACCGGGTACGCGTGGGCCGAACACGATGAGCGCCAGGCTGAACAGCGCCAGCGCGGTCGTGGCCGGGTCCAGTTGCGGCAGGACCTGCAGCAGGCGCCAGAGCTTGTCGTAGAAGTGGGCGCCGCCGGTTTTGGGCAGGCCGAAGAAGTCGTGCCACTCGCCGACCCAGATGATCACGCCGATGCCGGCGGTGAAGCCGACGATGACCGGGGCGGGGATGAAGCGGATCACGCCGCCGAACCGGGCCAGCCCGAGCGCCACGAGGATGAAGCCGGCCATGATGGTCGCAAGCAGCAGGCCGTCCACGCCGAATGTCGCGACGACGCCAGCCAGGATGACGATGAACGCGCCGGTCGGCCCGGCGATCTGCACCCGGCTGCCGCCGCATATCGAGACGATCAGCCCGGCGATGATGGAGGTGTAGATGCCCTGCTCGGGCCGCACCCCGGACGCGATGGCGAAGGCCAGCGCCAACGGCAGGGCGACGACGCCGACGATCAGGCCGGCGACGAGGTTCGGCGCCCAATGCCGCTGGCGGAACAGGCCGGCCCGGGACGCTTCGAGCAGCGCGATCATTGCCGATTAGCCTTCCATTACGATTGTGCTTTAGGCGCGTTAACCTCCCGCGTCGACGCCCTTGTGCGCCAGCACGGCCCGCGCTTTGCGCCCGACCAGGACCGCCACCGCGACGGTCGCCGCGAGGCCCAGGACAACGAATGCCCATTTCAGCGCGCCGCCAGCGCCGTTTCCGCGGTCACCCAACGACGCCTTGCCGAGCACGCCGAAATAGACATACAGCAAGCAGCCCGGCGCGATCCCGGCGGCCGTCGCCGCCACATAGGGCCAGAAACCGACGCTGGTCGCGCCGAGCGCATAGTTCTGCAGGTTGAACGGGACCAGCGGGCTGAGCCGCAGCAGGCCCACAACGCGCCAGCCCTCCTCGGCCACCGCCCGGTCCATGGCCCGCAACGCCGGACGGCTCGCGATCATGCCAGCGACCCGGCCGCGCACCAGATGGCGCGACACCAGGAATGCGAGCGCCGCGCCGGCCGTGGCCGATGCCCAGGCCAGCGGAAAACCCCAGAAGCCATAGATCAGTCCGGCGCCGACGGTGAACGGCGCGGCCGGGGCCATGATGACCAACGCCGCCGCATAGGCCGCGCCGTAGATCAGCACGCCCCATGCGCCTTGCGCCTCAATCCAGGCGGTGAATGCCTGCATCCAGGCCTGGACCGGCAACAGGAACCATGCCGCGAGCAGGGCGGTCAGCAACAGCGCGGGGATTAGCCAGTTCTTCAACGCCGGTGCTTCAGCGCCAGCGCATCACCGGCTGCACGCCGCTCCGCCGAGGACGCAGAAGCGGGCGCAATGCGGGTGGTTGAGCGGCACCGGGCGGGACGCCTCGGCGAGGGTGGCGCCGAGTTCGAACTCGGGTTCGTAGGGCAGCAGAGTGCAGGCGACCACGGCCGGGCTGGCCGCGCCGCGCCGCTTCACCACCATGCGGGACGACGCGCACATGACCGAGGCCGGCGATTTGCCGAGGATGCCCCAGCAGGCTTCGGTGATCTCCGGCACGTCGACCGCGGCGTCCATCTCGGGGAACAGCATCAGGCGCACCGGGTCGGCGGCGTCGATCGGGATGGCGTTGGCGGCGAACAGCCGGGCGAAGCCGGCGCGGATGGCGGGCTCGGGCTCGCCGGAGAACAGTCGTCCGGCGACATCCAGCGCGAACCCGCGGGCCGCGAGCCACCGCAGGCCCTCGATCGTCGGCTCCCAACTGCGCGGCCCGCGCTCGGCCTCGTGCTGGATGGGGTCGTAGTGGTCGACCGAGACGCGCAGGCGCAGGCAGTCGCCATGGCGGGCGCGCAGGGCGTCGAGGCCGTCCGCCACCTTCATCATCGGCCGCATCGCGTTGGTGAGCACCAGCGCATCGATGCCGCGGGACAGCGTGTCGTCCAGCATGGGCAGCAGGTCCGGGCACATGAACGGCTCGCCCCCGGTGAACCCGGCGGTGCGGACCGTCAACCCATCGCGGGCGATCTCGTCAAGGTAGCCGCGGACCTCGGCATGGGTCAGGTAAACGAGGCGGTCGTTGCGCGGCGAGCTTTCGATGTAGCAGTTGCGGCAGGTGAGGTTGCACAGCGTGCCGGTGTTGAACCACAGCGTATCCAGGGCGTGCAGCGCGACTTGGGCGCGGGGCTCGCCCTTGGCGGTGGTGCGGGGATGCCGGAACTTGGCCGGGTCGAGGGTGGGGGCGTGCTGGAGCATGAGGGGTATCTAGGTGCGACCGTGGCCGGCGGGAACCGTGACGGCGGTTATTCCGACGTTGAATGCCGCGACCGTGCTGCCGGGGGCGCTGGCGGCGTTGGGGGGATGGGCCGATGTGGTGGTGTCCGACGGCGGCAGCACCGACGGAACGCCAGACGTTGCGCGGGCGGCGGGCGCCGTGGTGGTGACGGGTCCGCGCGGGCGTGGCGTACAGATTGCGGCGGGGATTGCGGCGGCGCGGTCGCCTTGGCTGTTGTTACTGCATGCCGACACGCGGCTGGCGCCAGGCTGGGCGGCGCCGGCGGCGGCCCATATGCGGACCGTGCCGGACCGGGCGGGATATTTCCGCTTTGCATTGGACAGTGCCGACCCGCGGGCGCGCCGGCTGGAGCATATGGTGGCATGGCGCTGCCGGGTGCTGGCGATGCCGTATGGCGACCAGGGCTTGCTGATCGGCCGCGACGTTCTGGATGCAGCGGGAGGCGTCCGTTCGCTATCGCTGATGGAGGACGTCGATTTGGTCCGCCGTTTGGGCCGCAACCGGCTGGCGCCGCTGGCGGTGGATGCCCTGACCGATGCCGGGCGTTGGGAACGCGGCGGCTGGCTTCGCCGCTCGGCTCGCAACCTGACCTGCCTGGCGCTGTGGCGCGTGGGCGTGCCGCTTTCCTGGATTGTGCGGTTTTATAAGTAGTTTGTTCGTCTTGTTGGAAGGCGGGCACTCGACCACTGGAGGAACGTCGGGCGATTGCCATCTGCAAGCATCGACTGCTCGGGTTCCCCGTAATGGCGAATGGAGGCGTACAATGAACGAACAATGGCAGTATCAGCTTCGGGTCTATTTGAGCGAGGAACTGGCGGAGGTGGCGCGGAGCGATCGCAACAACGCATCGCTCAAGCCATTGACCGAGGTCCTGAACAAGCATGAAGCAACCCTGGTCAGCCAGTTCGACGCCTTCGAGAACTACGTTGCGGAGGCCGAGGAACACGGCCCCGAAGGCTATCCGCTCTACAAGTGGACAAAGGCAACCGTGGACAATCCGGCCCAGCGGGCGAAGCACATCAAGACCTTCGCACTGCATGTCTCCGGCGAGGAAGTGTATGCGAAGGAGGCGGCGGATGCGCTCGAAGCCGATTTGCAGCCCCTGGTCGGCGGCGCGGTGGTCACGCGCATGTCCAAGCACGACACGAACCCGGCGAACAATCTGCAGGTGCCGGCCGAATATCGGTCGTAGCCTGCTGCCGTGACGAGGAAGGAGACAAGCGCAACGGGGCATGCTTTGGCTTGTGGAAGCCCGAACGCCGGCCAGAATTCGACCTCTCGGCTGGCGCTTTAAGGGCCGATCGCGCTATCGTCCTTCGATGCAGCGCATCCTTGTCATGGGGCCATCCGGCTGCGGCAAGTCTACTTTGGCGCGCCATATAGGCAAACGACTCGGCCTGCCGGTCTTCCATCTCGATCAAGCCTACTGGCGTGCTGGTTGGATCAAGACGCCAAAAGCAAACTTCCGAACGGAAGTGGAGCGCACCGCCGCGTTGCCCGCCTGGGTGATTGACGGCAACTACACCGATACCATTGAACCTCGGTTCCGTAACGCTGATACCTTGATCTACCTCGACATACCAACCTGGCTTCTGATGCCGCGCATCATCTTGCGTACTTTGTTCTACTACGGGCGTGTGCGTCCAGACGCTGCGCTGGGCTGCCCCGAGAGGTTGGATTTGGCCTTCCTACGCTTTGCATGGTCCTGGAACCGCACCCAGCGGACCCGAGTTCTCGCCCAGGCCAATAGCTTTGCCGGACGAAAAGCCATACTGCGGACCAGAGCAGAACAACGGCGCTTTCTCGCAGATCACTGCTGACAAGTCCTAACCGGGCCCGGCGACCCGCAGCCGTTCCGCCCATGGCGCCAATGCCGGCATGATCGAGGAATACAGCCGCACCCCCTCCACCATCTGCCGCCGCCGCAACGCCAGCCCGCGTGCCCCCGGCAGCCGAACGGCGTCCACGCCCGGCGCTGGCGGCGTTGCGCGGGCTGCGTCCGCAAGCCACGTCGTCTCACGCAGGAAGGCATCCAACCCGCCGAACGCGGCCGGGTCGATCACCTGCAGGAACACCGCAGCACCCCAGCCCTCCGAAGCGTCCGCCCGGCCAAAGCCGCCCAGCGCCGCCGTCAGCACCTCCACCAGCAGACCAAGCGCATAGCCCTTATGCCCGCTGTCCATGCCGCCCAACGGCAAGATACTGCCCGGCGGATCGGTGAACAATGCAGCCGGATCCGGCGTCGGGTGGCCGTCGGCGTCCAGCAGCCACGGATGGTCCAGCGTCCCGCCCTCGTTCCGCAGCCGGCCCGTCAGGCCGTTGGTCGTGGTGCTCGTGCTGATGTCCATCAGCACCGGGTCATCAAGGGTTGGGAACCCGGCTGCGATCGGGTTCGGCGTAATCAGCGCCCGTGTGCCCCCGAACGGCGCCACGCTGGCCACCGACGGGTCGGAACTCTGCAGCACCACCACCATGCCGCGCGCCGTGACCCGCGCCAAATACGCCGCCAGGCAGGCGATATGATGGCTGCGACGGATCACGACCGTCGCCGTGCCATGCGCTGCCGCCCGTTCCAGCGCCAAGTCGATCGCCCGCACCACCAGCCATGGCCCCGGCAGCCGCCGCCCGTCCCACAGCACGCTGGCGCCGCGGTCGCTGATTGTCTCCCACTCGCCGGAAACCGTCATGCCGCCCGTGGCGATCGCGTTTAGATAACCCGGCAGCAGCGCCAGGCCATGCGTGGTGTGGCCCAGCAAGTCCCCTTCCACCAGCACCTCCGCCACCGTCGCCGCGCGGTCGGCAGCCAGGCCCGACGCCTCGAGCAACCGTTGTGCGAAACTCAGCAGGTCCGTGTAGCGGTGGGCGGTGTCGGTCATTTGCAGCGTCTCCCTCGTTCAAAACCATAGCAGCCCGTGGCCCCGCCCGAAACAGTGCGTGACTTAAGGCACTCTGGACCTTTACGTTATTTTTATGCCGATCGCCGGCCCTGCGCAGCGTGCGCCGGAGAACTGGGCGGGGGCTGGGGGATGTGAAATGCGGTCCTGGTTCCTGGTTGCCGTGGCCATGGGTGCGCTCGCGCTGAACGGGCCCGCCACGGCCCAAACGCGCCACTTCAGCTTCGGCTACGACCAGCCGCATACGACGGGCTTCGGCATCGCCGCCGACATCTTCGCGGCCTCGCTCGGCAAGTCGAGCGGCGGCACCATGCTCATCGACCAGTTCCCCGGCGCGCAGCTCGGCCAGGAACCGCAGGCACTGCAGAAGATCCGCACCGGCGACATCGACTTCCTGATCACCAGCACCGCCAACG